>JBBSTQ010000130.1:0-8529 GCA_038235745.1 Sphingobacteriales bacterium | reverse complement strand
GTTTATACACGCTATTCGTTCATACTGCACAGGCATTAGCCACAAAGCCTGTATCCACTGCTATCGTTAACGCTCAATATTAGTAACAAAATAATCTACTAAAGAAATTTAGACCTAATTCCATGGTCTGTGTCCTCACAGACCATAATTTTAAATAGTATCTTGTGCGAGGAGACGGAAAGATTATCCTTGCAACCTCATCAACTAATTACAAATACTGCCTATAACCATCTTCATGCGCCTTCTGTATTTCTAACACCAAAGATCTCGGTTCAACCACAATCATCTTATCTCCAAAAGAGAGTAACTCCATCAGCAAATCATGGGTAATACAAAGCTTTAGTTTTATCCGTAATTCATCATTATTATCTACCAAAACCTGTTGGGTATGGTGCAAGGGCAACGTTTTTATGTATTTGCCTTGAAACTCCTCGAAAGACAAAATAATATCTTGCGGTTCTTCGCCATTCGGGCTGATGATGCCGAAACAATAGCGATAGACTTCCTCAATATTATAATCCGCTGGGTATTGATAAACAAGGTTCGTGATTTCGAGATGGCTTAAACGATCCAGCGCAAAACTTTTGATGTTACCGTCCTTATTGTCTTTTGCCAACACATACCAACGGTTTTTAAATTCCTTTAAGGCGTAAGGCTGTACAAACCTTTGACTGGGCTCTTCTTCCCAAAATTTATGGTAAGTAAATTTAATCTGGAATTTGTTTTTTATGGCGTGGAGTAATCCGTATAAATTATCCGTTCCCTGCGGTTTTCGTTTTTCTAGATGGATGAACGGCTGAAGGTCTTGCGCAATATTTAAAGAATTAAAAATATCGAAAGCTTCCATCATCCGCTGAAAATTCATGTTTTCGGTTTCAGTTTGGACGATGAAATAACCTTTGTTTGTTTTGGAGTATTCGGTATCAATGCCAAACAAACTTCTAATTTCCTTTAAATCTCTTTGCAAAGTCCGTTTAGAAAAACCTATGCTCAACGTATCATCTTGCATTTGTAAAAAGCCTACTTCTTTTTCGATGTAGCTTTGCACATCCTCATAAGTGGAATAGGGTTTTGCTTTAAGCTTTTAAGGATAAGTAGGTAGCGGGAAATATAGCCTCTTTTTGACATGGTTTGTTATGGGTTTTTTTAAAACACCTTTATTTAATTTGCAAGTAGAATTGATGATTTTTGCTTAGCACTCTACATAATTTGGTACACTCTTTTTAATTAGTTCTATATACTTGTCTTCATTAATTTTATCATTAAAAATAATTTTACCTAACCTAATCATATTCCTAATTTGTCTGCCATTTAAATTAACATTAGCTAAATTATCTATAGAATCAATCTGTAAATTCGCATCAGAAATCTTGGATTGCCAAATTTTTCTGCGGGTTTCTTTTGTTAGATCAGGGTATTTAATATTGAGGGTAATTCTAGAGAGTACTGCATTATCAATAACTTCGCTTCTATTAGTGGTTAAAAACATGATACCCCTAAAATAATCCATTAACCGTAAAAACACTCCGACTACTGCACTTCTATTTATATCATTATCTCTCTTGGTTAGAAAAACATCAATTTCATCAAACAATATTATAGCGCCCCATTTTTCAACCCGTTTAAAAATAACCCTTAAATTTTCTTCAATAGATCTTATATCAGTTCCTATTTCATACACATGAACTACATAAAGTGGTTTTTTATTAAGTTCTGAGTACACCTCGGCTGTTGCGGTTTAGCCTACACCTGGGTTACCTTCGGCCATTAAAATTAAACCGCCATGTTTATAATCAATGATATCGCCAATTAAATTCTTTATTGAACGATTCAAAATCATCTCCTCCATCATCCAAACTCATGGTGCTGTTTTTGGGTGCAGATGAACCTCCGTATTTTGACTTCTCTTGCCAACCCAAACCTATTTTGCCGTTATTCCCGCTGATGCCATAAAAGGCAAGTTTTTGATTGCCTTTAAACCTGTTCAGCAGGGCTTGACCTTGATAGTATCCGTCATTCCCCGCACTGCCTTCCAGTTTACCAAAATAGCCGTTCTTTGCGTTTTCTTTTAGTTTGATGTTGATGGTTTTTTCTTTCTTTCCGTCTTCAATCCCTGTAAAAGTAGCTTGATCACTTTTTTTATCGTAAAGCTGCACTTTATCTACCATATCTCCTCTAATGTTGCGGGTAACCAGTGTGGGGTCGTCTCCAAAAAACTCTTCGCCATCTACCAAAACTTTATTCACAACCTCGCCATTAGCGGTAATTTTGCCGTTTTGGTCAATCTGTAAGCCCGGCAATTGCTTTAACAAGTCTTCCACTTTAGAATGTGGTTCTATCACATAACTTCCCGCATTAAACTCCGTGGTGTCGCCTTTTATCTTTATCGCCACGGCTTCCCCTTTCACAATAATCTCCTTTAAAAACCTGGATTTTAAGTTGAGATGTATAGTCTTAAAATCAATCTCGCTTTTATCGTTGCTCAATACAAAATGCTCCACATAAACAATATAACCAGGGTAACTTACCATCATCAGATAATTGCCAGGCTGTTTTAAATCCATGCTGAACATTCCGTTGGTATCTGTTCTTTTAAAACCGACCAATATGGAATCTTTGGCATTTAAAATACTCACCACCGCATTGGGAAGTTTTATGTTGGAAGCGGTGTCAGTAACTACTCCCTTAATTTTATAGGTGTTTTGGGCAACTGTCATATCTGCGAGAGCAAGAAGCGTGAGCAAAAAAAGCAGGTTAAAAAACAGGCGTAGGTGTTTTCTCATAGTAAAACTGATGTTTTATATTTTTTATTCATTCGTTCTCTTATCTATCAGTTTTACGCACCAAAAACTCAAAACCACCCAAGCCCAATAATCCTTCTCCATTAACACCTTCAATCTTCCCAATAAAACCAGTATTAATATCCGATGTATAAAAACTCAACGTGGCCTCTCCGTTTTTATCCGTAATTACATTTGGTGCCCAAAGCAAGGTATTTCGGGCATCCGGCAAAACGTCATCCGCTGATTCCTTGTCATAATTTGGCTGATAAAATTCTTTTTCTGCATAATATCCTTTTATTCTAGTGAGGTTGTTGCGTTTTAACAGTTCCTCTTCCGTGAAGTTTAGGTTGGGGTTGTAATAAACGTAATGGCGTGTGCCAAACCAACCTTTCAAGGGATAATCTGCTCCTAATATTTCTCCTTTTTTTCCTATGTGAACATAATAATGTTCCCCATTAATTGGTTTTTTTGATGTATCCTTATTATGTATGAAACAATTTAAAACGTTGCCTAGAATACACACATAATCTGTATTTATTTCTAGCTTCGCCAAACTGTCCAGCTTACCCAAATACTTGTCCCTAAAAACATTAGTCCCGCTGGCTTTTACCACCACTTCGTTCAGCTTTACCGAAATAGGTCTTGTTTCATAAGGTTTTAAAGGTTCTATCTTGTTATTTCCAGTTCCATCAGCCAAAGGGTACGAAAGCTTGCTCCTATTAACCCGTTTGTTAATAGCGGAGAACGGCATATCCATACTGATGCGGGGTGCAAAATCCACTGCGCTCACTGGGTTTATATATAGATAATTCCCTTGTGCACCTTTTAGGTCTTGCGAGGTAATCTTAAAATTACCCGCAACGTCTGACTCTATAAATGAACTGTGTTTTGTTGTTCCCTTTTCATCAGGAGTGAATACCGTCAGAAACTGCATTCCCTGTGGTGCCTGTTTCAGTTTCTTGGTAAAACGGACTTCGCCTGCAATCCCTTCGGAAACAACGGGTTGCCCTCCAGATTTATACTGCTCCAGATTATCTTCGCTCCATACATAGTTGCGCCATCCCTGTGTCAACAATAGCAAGTCCATAGCTATTTCTCGGTTCAGCTGTTTTTCATCAAAGTAGAATGCAGGGTCGCGTATCCGCCCTTTCAACTGGCTGGAAAGGTAATAATGTGTCAGTACGTTCTTTGCGTCTTTAGGGTTGTTATATAGTTTGTCAGATACGCTTAACCCTAGGTTTGCCTGTACTGGATGACCACTTTGGTCGCTAACGCTGATTTTCAAAGTAGCTTTTTCCCTTAGCTTGAACTGCTGTTTGGAAAGTTCGGTTTTTATAAAAAGTTTCTTTTCTGCGTTTACGTACACCAGTCTTTCCGCAATGGGTTGCAAAATTTCATTGAACAGCGTGAATTCTGCAATGCCCTGTTGCGTAAATTCTTTCAAAGGTAATTTTATAGTCAGCTGTTTGTCCAGCAGACCGCTGGCTATACAGGCTGTTTTGCCACGCAGTTGCCCTCTAAGGTAAACCTTGGCTGTTGTACCACCTACCCTTTCGACAGCAAAAATAAGGTTGGAACTGTCTCTTCCCATCAAGCTTAAAGATATTCCCTCTGCATAAACCTTTGGTAACTGGAATATGCTGTCCTTTGCTGGCTCCGAAAGCCGAATATGGTATTTTTTACCTGAAATTGGCGTAAATGCCAAACTGCCCATGCCGGCATGTTCACTCCTAAAGCTTTGCAGAGCCTGATCGTCCTGAAAAAGTGTGCCTGAAACCTGTACTGGTTCTCCGTTTAAGTTGACAGCCTTGAAAGCAAGTTTTGCAGGGATTTCATTGATAAGCTTTCCGCCTTCTGGGAAAACATTGAACTGGATACTGGTTTTTTTATCTGGTACTTCTGCTAAGCCAGCGGATGCAATGATCGACGTATAGCTCTTTACCACACGGATTTTACGCAGGGCTTTAAACTGGACGCTATCCGCAAAAAAAGAGTTTGCTGTAAAAGCCTCCAAAAGGTAATTGCCCTCGGCAAGGCTGTCCGGCAGGTAAACCTGCCCATCTGCAAAGCCGTTCTTTATTTCGTACATCTCTTGCCATAATGCTTTTCTGGTGCTTTCGTCTATCAATTGGAGATAGAGCGTTTGGCTCAGCATGGATGGTATGAATGATTGGGCGTTTAACACATAAGCCTTAAACCAAAGGTCTTCCCCACTTTCGTAGATGCCTTTGCTGGTTTGCAGGTAGATGTTTTCTTTAGGTACGTTTTTTAGATAGGGCTGAAGGTTTGTGGCAAGACTGTCCATGTCCAGTTTCGTTTGAGAAAAACAGGAGATAGAAAAAACTATAAGAAGAAATAAAACAAGCTTGAGCCTCAACATAGTTTTATTGTTTTGATAAAAAGTAAGGTTTCAATCTTTGTTTTTTAATAAAGTATTTCCAAAGTAAAAAACAGATAAACTTATCAATAAACAAGGAAATAAACCACTCACAAAGCCTCTAGGAAATCCGTTAGTAACCATAATTATAAAAAAGTATATAATATAACCAAATCCGAATTTGAGCATACGCTCCATTCCACTCATTTTTTTCGTCATCACGACTATAAAGAAGGGTAAAAACACACTCAAAAGACAGGCTCCGAAGACGCTATTCGTATTTGCCCTTGAGTCTAGCGTTAAAAATCCCACAATTCCCATAAGAATTAAATTTAACGCTAAAATAAAAAAGACGTTAACAATTCTTGTTCCGATGTTGCTGTTTTTGGGCGAACTTTCATTAGACATTAAGTCTTTCATATCCATTTGCAAAACATCGCAAATCAGCTTTAAAGTTGCACCTCTTGGTTCACTTTCACTGTTCTCAATCCTCTGAATTGTTCTGACATTTACTTTAGAGCGCTCCGCTAACTCTCCTTGAGTAAGACTTTTGGTTTTTCGAGCTTCGCTAATTTTCTCGGCTATTGAATTCATAAAGCTTATGTTTTTATTCATAAAAGTAGAGAATTTGTTAAATATCAATTACACTAAATATCAGAATTATACCCGACATTTTCATTGTCTATTAATGCCGTACACGATTTTTCAATTGTTCTATAAAGATTATAATATTTAGAAGTCTGCAAAAAGCTTTTAAACATTTTTTAACATCTTGAAATGAAAACACTTCAAACGCAATTTATCGCCCTATTCAATTTCACGACAATCAAAATCAACTTTTACAGAAAATCAAAAATCCCAGCCTTAGATTCACCTAAACAAAAATGGGGCAAATTTCTTTGCCCCACTTGGTTATTTTATCAAACCTCTGCTTTTCAGCATCGGCGTAATGTCGGGCTTGTGCCGTCTAAAATCGTAAAACATTTTGTTGTAGTCCAATGTGTTTCCTCGTGATAAAATCATGTCTCTAAAACGCTGACCGTTTTTGGCAGTCATTCCGCCATTTTCCCCAAACCAAGAATAAGCGTCATTGTCTAACATTTCTGTCCATAAGTAAGCGTAATAGCCGGCTGCATAACCTCCACCCCAAATGTGCTTGAAACAACTTGACCGGTAACGTGGCGGCACTTCCTTCATCAACAAACCTGTGCGTTGTAAAGCCTCACGTTCAAATTTGTTGGCATCGTCAATTTTAGTATCCGCACTAATGCTGTGCCACTGCATGTCTAAAGATGCCGCTGCTAAAAGTTCTGTTAGCATATAGCCCTGATTAAAAGTTGCTGAATTTTTAATTTTTGTCACCAAGGCTGCAGGCATTGTCTCGCCAGTTTTATAATGCACTGCGTAGTTTTTAAACACCGTCGGCTCCATTGCCCAGTGTTCGTTAAACTGAGATGGAAACTCCACAAAATCTCTGGCGACATCTGTACCGGAAAGCGTAACATATTTTTGGCTTGCAAAAAAACCGTGTAAAGCATGCCCAAACTCGTGGAACATGGTGGTCACATCGTCAAAACTGATCAAAGCTGGTTGTCCGTCTGCAGGTTTTGTGAAATTGCAAACATTATAAATCACTGGTTTAGTGCCTAGTAATGTCGATTGGTTAACAATGTTTGACATCCAAGCACCGCCAGACTTATTGTCACGTTTAAAGTAATCGCCATAAAAAAGTCCAATTGCGGTTCCGTCTTTTTCAAAAAGCTCGTACACTTTAACATCTTTCTGATAAACCGGAATGTCTGTGCGTTCTTTGAAAGTGATACCGTAAAGTTGCGCAGCCGCATAAAAAACTCCGTTTTCTAAAACCTTATTTAGTTCAAAATAAGGTTTAATCTCATCTTCATTTAAATCATATTTAGCTTTACGCACCTGTTCTGCGTAAAAATTCCAATCCCAGGCTTCAACTTTAAAACCACCTTTTTGTTGGTCAATCAATTTCTGAATTTCTGCGGCTTCATCTTTGGCTTTGGCGGTTGACGCAGGCACCATTTGCTTTAAAAAATCATCGACAGCCTCTGGCGTTTGCGCCATTTGATTTTTCAAATTCCAAGCAGCGTAATTTTTAAACCCTAAAAGTTGTGCTTGCTTCGCTCTTATTTCTGCTAACCTAATCAAAGTACTTCTGGTGTCATTTGCATCTCCTTTTTCGGTACGGTTATAACTTGCTTCAAATAATTTTTGGCGGGTATTGCGATTGGTCAGTTGCGTTAAATAAGGCTGTTGCGTAGTGTTTTGCAAAACGATGCTATATTTTGCTTTCGGTTTAGAATCTTGAGCATCGCCTTCAGCGGCTTTTAATTCAGCTTCTGAAAGCCCTTTTAAAGCTTCCGCCGAATCCACTTTTAATGCTGCTGCTTTCGTAGCATCCAACAATAAATTGGTAAACTTAGTGCTTAAGCTCGCCTTTTCCTCGTTCAGTTTTTTCATCTCCACTTTATCTTCGTCGGACAATTTAGCGCCCGCTAAAACAAAGTTTTCGTAATAAACATCAACCAGTTTTTTCGATTCTGGATCAAGCTTATCTTTTTCAGGACTCTCGTAAATCGCAGAAATACGGTTGAATAATTTTTGATTTAGATAAATAGCATCGCGGTGTGCGGCCATTTTGGGCGAAATCTCCTCATCAATTTTCTGAAGATCTGGGTTGGTATTCGCTCCTGTTAACAGGCCGAAAACATTGTTTACTCTTGACAAAAGTCTTCCGCTTTTTTCTAAAGGCACAAGCGTATTGTCAAAAGTGGGTGCTTCGGTATTATTTGCAATGCTATCAACCTCCAACAAATTCTGTTTCATCCCTTCTTCAAACGCAGGCATAAAATCTTCGGTTTTTATTTTGTCGAAGTTTGGCGCTTGGTACGGAAGTGTACTTTCCGTAAAAAACGGATTCTCGGAACTGCTTTCTTCATTTTTTTTGTTGTTGCAAGATGCCAAAACAACGCCTGCCATTATTATGGCCAATGATTTTTTATGAATATTCATTTGTTGTTTTTTAATGATGAATGGTTTGCGCTTATGCGAGGATATGAAATTATTAAATATCAACGAGATTCTTGCGCTTAGGTTGCTCTTGTAATAGACTTATTACTTTAACGTTAGGATTTAAGTAGGTTGAAGTTTGTGGCTTTGCGGTTCAATGTCTGCTAAAATGAATTGATATTTAACGTCTAATTTGTCACAAAGTCGAAATCATTTTTTTAAAACTTTTTAAATCATCATTTTTGCCGAATGATTAGCTTCAAACATTTTTGCGCTACTTTATTTGCTGGTATGTTTTTATTTGGCGGTTTAAATGCTTTTGCGCAAAGTGAT
>JBBSTQ010000129.1:0-8569 GCA_038235745.1 Sphingobacteriales bacterium | reverse complement strand
CACAGGAGTGACCGTTATACTGAGAAGTTGGCGACGCCAGATGTTACGGTTGCAGATTTAATTGGCGACGTTGACCCGATAAAGGCAGCGACTCAAAAGCTGAACTATTCTGATGAGCGAGTGATTCACTTTGGGTTGATTCCGAGGGCGCACCGAAGCATTTTTGTAATCAACGAATTACCAGATTTACAGGCTAGAATTCAAGTTGCATTATTTAATATTTTGCAAGAAAGAGACATCCAAATTAGGGGTTTTAAGTTGAGATTACCATTGGACATTCAGTTTGTGTTTACGGCAAACCCAGAAGATTACACCAATCGTGGTTCAATTGTAACGCCATTGAAAGACAGAATTGAGAGTCAGATTTTAACGCATTACCCAAAATCTGTAGCTATTTCCCGTAAAATCACGCAACAGGAGGCGTCTATCACCCCTCAACAAAAATTGATTGAAGCGGATGGTTTAGTAAAAGATTTGATTGAGCAGATCGCTTTTGAAGCGAGAAACTCAGAGTATATTGATAAGAAATCCGGAGTTTCTGCTCGTTTGACAATTTCTGCTTATGAGAACTTAATTTCTCATGCCGAACGCAGGATGTTGATCAATGAGGAGAAAGGTACAGTGGTTAGAATCAGCGATTTTATGGGCGTTATCCCTGCAATTACTGGAAAGATTGAATTGGTTTATGAAGGCGAATTGGAAGGGCCGGCTAAGGTGGCAAACATCTTAATCGGTAAAGCAATCAAAACGCTGTTGCAGACTTATTTCCCGGATCCTGAACGGATGAAGAAAGCCAAAAAAGATAACCCTTATGCTGATATCATCAATTGGTTTGGCAGTGGAAACAGCTTAAATTTACTGGACGATATTACTGACAAAGAATACAAAGCAGCTTTAAATTCTGTCCCTGGACTAAAGCAAGTAGTAAAACAATTCCATAAGGACATCAGTGAAAACCAAACTTTGTTGTACATGGAGTTCGTATTGCATGGATTGGCAGAATTTTCTCTAGTTAGCAAGGGTTTCTTAGAAAAAGGTTTTGAGTTTAAGGATATGTTCAACAGTTTGTTCAGCTCTGAATTTGCCGAGGATGATGAGGATAATTTTGATGATAGGTATTGATTTAGTTTAGCGAGCAATTACAAGCGTTAGGGCTGTCTGACAATACTATCAAGCTAAGAGTTGTTTTTCTGCGTCACGTCATTTCGACGAAAGGAGAAATCTCACAAACAAGGTCTGCATGTAGCATGTGAAACTTACTTGTGAGATGTTTTCCCGAGGGGATGCCTATAGCACACTATCGTTCAACATGACGACTCGCCTTGACATAATGATATTGTCTGATAAAACTTATAAGGAATAATGATCGCTTTTTGGTTGTTCATCAAAAACCTTTAACGTACAGCCCGACCGCTTTTCGCGGAAACGCACATAGAAAGATAATGGGAAAAATTATTGGATTAAGTATCATCTCGCTTTTACTAATTGCGTTTGACTTATACATCTACAAAGCAATTTTAAATATTTACCCTGATTGGGGTAAAGCAAAAAAGCGAGCTTTCAAATTAATTTGGTGGGGATATACCGTTGTACTCTTAGTAGGCGTATTAGTGAGTTTGATGTTCAGTATTTGGCTGTCGCTAAAAACAATCATTTTGGTCGCCTACTTCATCACGTTTGTCACAAAACTGGTATGGTGCATCATTCTTTTTGTTGATGATATTAGGCGGGGAGCTATATTTGTAAAACGGAAAGTGGTTGCAGATGAGCCGATTGTTGAATCAGAAAAAGAAAACATCCCTCGGTCAGAGTTTTTGGTAAAAGCAGGCTTGGCAGTAGCGGCAGTGCCATTTGCAAGTCTAACTTGGGGCGTAGTTTCAGGCGCTTATGATTACCGGGTTCGCAAACAAGTATTGAACTTTGAAAACCTACCTAAAGAATTTGATGGCATTACCGTTGCGCAAATATCCGACATCCACTCTGGAAGTTTTTACAACAAAAAAGCAGTTTTGGGAGGTGTCCAAATGTTAATGCAACAGAAGCCGGATATGGTTTTTTTTACTGGCGACTTGGTAAATGGGCGAGCTAAGGAGATGCGGGACTATCAAGATATTTTTGCCAAGGTAAAAGCGCCGCTCGGTGTTTATTCTGTTTTAGGCAACCACGATTATGGCATGTACGAAAGTTGGCCCGATGAAGCGGCAAGGTTAAAAAACATTGATGACGTAAAACAAGTTCATGCTTTAATGGGTTGGGATTTGTTGATGAATGAAAACCGTAGAATTAAAGTTGATGGTGCCGAAATTGGAGTTCTAGGAATTGAAAATTGGGGAACAGGTCGTTTTCCGAAACTTGGAAAAATGGAAGAAGCCGTAGAAAATACAGACGATTTGCCAATTAAGCTGTTGCTGTCACATGATCCATCACACTGGCGAGCCGAGGTTTTAGAAAAATATCCGCAGATAGATGCGTCTTTTGCAGGCCATACCCATGGCGCACAATTCGGGATAGAAAGCGAATATGTAAAGTGGAGCCCAGTACAATATGTTTACGATGAATGGGCCGGTTTGTATGAGCAAGGAAAGCAAAAACTTTATGTAAATGTGGGTTACGGATTCTTGGGCTATCCTGGCCGAGTTGGTATTTTGCCTGAAATAACGATATTTGAGCTGAAAAAAGCGTAAGTTTTTCGTCATTCATTTAAAATTCAATGATCGATATTCAATGTTGTATTTTAACCTGCCCCACAACAGGTTTTTGGCTTTTAGCCTTAAGCCTTTTGCTTTCAGCTTGAAAAGATGATTAAATACTTCCAAAAACTACTGGATTTTTTACTGTTTAGCAACGTTTTTATTTCTTTAGGTGCTTTAGCGCAGGGTTTGCTAACCTACCATTTGTTGGGTTTTTCATCCTCATGGGTGGTGTTGACTTTTCTATTTTTCTCAACGCTATTGACCTACAATTTCAGCATCTTAATTCAACATCCTAAAAGTCCAGAAACTTCCGAATACAGGCGGGTGCGCTGGATTTTTAGAAACTATAAGTTAAATCTTGGAATAACCGCATTTGCGATATTAGCGATAATCCCATTGTTTTTTATGCTGAGTTTTAAGTCTCAAATGCTAAATGTGTTTTTGGGTTTGCTTTCTTTGGGTTATGCGATGCCTATTTTTAAGTCGAAGAACAATAAAAAGTTTGGGTTACGAAATATACCCGCCGTGAAGCTTTTTTTGATTGCTTTGGTTTGGGCTTTAAGCTCTGTAATGATGCCCTATTTTGAGTTACAGCAGTCTCAAAATATACAGCTCGCTTTTTCGGATTTGTTGATTTTAAATCTTAAAAGATTCCTGTTTCTGATGGCGATAACCATTCCGTTTGACATTCGAGATATGTTCCAAGATAAAATGGTGGCGCTAAAAACCATCCCAGTAATTTTTGGCGAGAAGAAAGCTTATTTATTTTGCCAGTTGATGTTGATTGCTTACTTAGTCTTACTCTTCTTTTTTAGGGACCGAGGATTTGATGCGGACTTTTTCGGTTTGGGACTAACAACGGTTTTAACTGGTTGGTTGATTTTTAAGTCGAAATGGAAGAAGAATGAGTATTATTATTTCTTTTACCTAGACGGAACGTTGGTTTTGCAGTATGTGATGATTTTGGTTTTGAGTTTTGTTTTTTGATAGAATTTTAGACCTGCTGGCCATAAACGTGGAATTAAGATTTTTTAAATGTGATTTGTTTTGCGATATTGAACTATATTCAAATTATCACTTTAGTAAGTTGTTAACTATAAAATCGCTACCCTCATGAACCTTCAATATATATCCGACAATACCGGTAAAACAACAGGAGTTTACATTCCTATTTCCGATTGGAACGAACTGAAAAGCAAGTTCGAGGGGATTGACCTTATGGATGTCCCTAATTGGCAATTGGAAGAGGTTCGGAAACGCTTACAAACTTACAGAGATAACCCCGAACAGGCTATGGACTTTTCTTCCGCTATGGATGATATTGAAAAAAGTCTTTAAATGTTAAGAGTTGTGATCTAGCACTGCTGGTGCGAGCTTGTAGCTCGTTCCAGTAATAAGTAGAAACTATAAATTCTCTAATTAAGAATGGGTTCATGTAGAAGTACAGTAATGCAATTAATTACAGCGGAGGCAAGGGAATTTTAAAAGGAGAGGTTAGGTAAGAAATTAAAAAGAACGAGGTAAAATTTAGCACCATTAGATTCAATATTAAAGCAGAAAAGAGCTAAACGTTATGTTTAGCTCTTTTCTGTAAAAGGTATCAACGTATTAGCCAACGTACTTATTCACAATTGCCGTTACAATCCTCTGCGTTTTCATAATCTTCCTTTGTGAAAATAAAAGTTTCTTCCACACTTCCATATATAAATGTATTAAGTGGGTTTCTTTCACCACCAATACGATTTTTATTACTAAAAGCAGATTGCTTAACACCATTATAAATTACTCTTATTGAGTCAACAACTTTTGCATTTGATGTTGCAAAAAAATCGCTAAAGCTATATCGTTGAAGAGGCAATGTGTCCTTATATTTCTTTGTACTTCCGCTGTTATTTTCAAAAGTTATCGAAGATACTGGGTTATCAGAGCCTCTACCTAAACTATTATATAACAATACTTTAATTGGAACACCACTTTCATTTTTAACAGTATAAACGTACGTTTTGCGTTCGCCTTGTTCGGGACCGCAAGAAAGAAAAAATAATGTACCTAAAAAAAATAACGTTTTCATATTACCAGTTATTAAATAATTCATCAATGTATATATTTGTTGGGTTTGAGGGGTCTTGTTCTTTTCAATTTACTGTACAAGAGTTGCTGAAACTAAAATTAATAGATTAAAAATACTACATCTTTCCTTTTGATATAAATAGCAGAAAAGAGCTAGACGTACCGTTTAGCTCTTTTCTGTAAAGGTATAAACTGTATTAACAAACTTATTTATTCACAATTGCCTTTACAATCCTCTGCGTTTTCATAATCTTCTTTTGTAAAAACAAAAGTGTTAATTTTGAAACTGTTGTAAGTACATTGATTAAGAGGATTTCTCTGAAGCGCCATGTTTTGTTGGGCACAGTAAATTTCCGTTTTAAAGATTAATTTTTTATTGCCGTTTAAAATAACTTTTATGGAGTCGGATTTAAAGAAATCAATACTAAAGAAACTTGAACCTTCACCTGGAGGACAATGTTTATATTTTTTTGCTAACTGTTCTTTGTTTTTTAGTTCAAAAATCAAAGAATCCAAACTATCATTAGCCTTATCGTAGCCAATTATTTTAATGTCAACTCCACTTTCATTTCGTAACGTTAATTTACTTTCTTTACATGGACCTTCTGGCCCGCAAGAAATTAACAAAAAAAATGCAAGAAAGTTAATATATCCTATTATTTTCATTTTACCAATTACTAAAAAGTTCATCA
Source organism: Sphingobacteriales bacterium (assembly GCA_038235745.1). GTDB lineage: Bacteria > Bacteroidota > Bacteroidia > Sphingobacteriales > Sphingobacteriaceae > Pseudopedobacter. The sequence continues at coordinate 3,114 of JBBSTQ010000129.1, read as the reverse complement.
ATGTATATATTTGTTGGGTTTGTAGGGTCTTGTTCTTTTCAATTTACTATACAAGGGTTGCTAAAACTAAAATTCATAAATTAAAAATACTACATCTTTCCGTTTGATATAAATAGCAGAAAAGAGCTAGACGTACCGTTTAGCTCTTTTCTGTAAAAGGTATAAACTGTATTAACAAACTTACTTATTCACAATTGCCGTTACAATCCTCTGCGTTTTCATAATCTTCTTTGGTAAAAATAAAAGTTTCAATTTTATTTCTGCCACCATTATAAAAACATTCATTTAAAGGATTTCGTGGTGTATTTACAGTATTAATGTCACAGTTAATATTCTTTGTAAAAAGTGATACTTTACCAGCATTAAAAATTACTTTTATTGAGTCTGATTTAAAAAAATTAGCAAAGCTATAATATTTAACACCACCGATAGGACAGCTTTTATGTTTTTCTGTTTGTTCTTCATTGTTTTTAAGTTCAAAAACAATTGAATCTGAACCACTACGAAACGCGTTGTATCCTACAATTTTAATATCAACTCCACTTTCATTTCTTACAGTATATTTATATATGTCACAAGAAGTTTCTGAGCCACAAGACGTGGTCAAGAATAGCGCAAAAAGCACAAAATATCCTATTATTTTCATTTTACCAATTACTAAAAAGTTCATCAATGAATATATTTGTTGGGTTTAAGAAGTTTTGGCTTTTCAATTTACTGTACAAGGGTTGCTGAAACTCAAATTCATAAATTAAAAATACTACATCGTTCCGTTTGATATAAATAGCAGAAAAGAGCTAAACTTACCGTTTAGCTCTTTTCTGTTATAGTTACACACTCAGTTAGCCAACGTACTTATTCACAATTGCCGTTACAATCCTCTGCGTTTTCATAATCTTCCTTTGTGAAAATAAAAGTTCCAATTGTTCCACTGTTGTAAATACATTGATAAAGAGGATTTCTTTGAAGCTTAATATTTTGTTGGTCACAGAAAATTACCGCTTCAAAGATTAATTTTTTACTGCCGTTTAAAATAACTTTTATTGAGTCGGACTTAAAGAAATCACTCCTAAAGATCGAAAATGCAGCTTTACCTGCAGGACAATGTTCAAATTTTTTTGCTAACTGTTCATTGTTTTTTATTTTAAAAACCAAAGAATCTAAACTGGCATTAGCCTTATTGTAGGCTATTATTTTAATGTCAACTCCACTTTCATTTCTTACCGTCAATATAGTTTCTGAACATTGCGGACGGCAAGAAATTATCAAAAACAATGCAAAAAAGATAATATATCCTATTATTTTCATTTTACCAATTACTAAAAAGTTCATCAATGTATATATTTGTTGGGTTTGAGGGGTTTTGTGCTTTCATGTGTTCTCTCCATTCATTCCAACTATTGGTATTCTTTAAACTATTCTCTATTTGATTAATGGTGTAACCTGACACTCTATCTTGTACAATTGCACCCGCAAAAATAGGCGTTAGATCAGTTCTTTGGTTAATATTATCTATTAAGTCATACCCTAACGACGTATAAAAAGGTTGAAACTCTATTGGAAAAAACTGTAAATTGTTTTGGAATCTGTCATCCCATGAACCATGTTCAAAATTAGAAACCCCTAAATAGCTTTTGTACCGCAAATTAGTAAGTACAATTTCCACAGTAGTAGCCCAAGTTTCCATTACGCGTCTTGCGCTTTGCCCTGTTGGTCCAGGAAAATCACAATCATTATTAGGCGATACACAGGGGTCTGTATAGGCCTTATGTACCAAACTGTTATACGCTGTGTTATCTAGCTCTTTGTGAGCCGCATGGGCTAATTCATGTATTGTTGTTGCAAATACATTATCCGAACGACTACCCCATTCTTGTATCGAAATATCTGCACCAAAATAAATATTGCGAGCGTTTACGTAAGATGATGCGCCACTTTCTTTGCGAGCTTTTATCTTAAGTTGGCTACTCCAAAATGTATTTCTGGGTGGCGAGGTAAGGCCCATTCTATCTTTATAATAATAAAAATATGCTCCACTAAAAATAGTGGCATAATATGCTTGTTCGTCGCCCCTCAACTCTAAATTCCAGTCACCGTCTTTTTTTGGACCATTGTATGTAGCTCCGTTAATCCAACCATCTTGTAGCGCAAAATCATCGCGTTCCCAATCTATACTGTAGTTGGCATCATTTCTAAACCTCCCATCACAAGAATAATCCCCATCAGCATTTACTGTGCCTCTGTGGGTGGTAAACCAACGTCTTGCTCTTACAATTGCGCCCTCTACACCTATATAATCGTTGATTACATCATCCCAAACTCTAATACGCCCTGCTGGTCTCCACTTACCCGATGAGTTTGTTTTGATTGCTTGTTCTTTCTTTAAGTTGCCGGTAATCAATAAGGATTCGTTTACCAATGCAGTTGCAACTTTATCAGAAGCGTTTTTCGCCGACGACGTTGAATTAACAGTTCTATTCTCAGTAATATTGTCTTCGTCTGGTATAAATAGGTTTTCCAACACTTCAAAAGCTACACCACTTGGCATCACTTTACCAACCGGCACAGAACAATATTGGAAAGTAGGTAAGCTATCTGGGATACTTGGGTCATGATAATAACTGCCTTCTGTAATTTCATAATCTAACGGATACGAATATAAATCCAGTGTGCGGTCATCTTTTAATGTTTCTAGTTCTTTGCTGTTCTTGGGCTTAAACTTTATGTATCGATGTGTTGTAGTTACTTCAATACTATTGGTAGAAATTCCATCGTTAGATTTTTGAAGGTTGCTCATCGCTTTTTGCATGTTTTTAACAGAGTAGGGATTGTCCAGCTTCCTTATAAGTTGGGTCATTTCTCCGTTGGTACTGGTTTTTGCACCTCCTTCAATGCCAATATTTGGCAATACATCATCTTTCCTGTTGCAGGAGTAAAGGGCTAAGCTCAATACCGCAAGTATTCCCCACTTACGAATTGTTTGTTTGTTTGTTTGTTTGTTTGTTTGTTTGTTTGTTTGTTTCCATTTTTTATTGGTATGTTTTATAATCAAACGTACCAAATTAAATTAAATATTGTTTGTTAAATTTTATTTATTTTGTTTTTTAGCCTTCT
>JBBSTQ010000128.1:0-8598 GCA_038235745.1 Sphingobacteriales bacterium | reverse complement strand
TTTAGCCGCAACAGGTACAGGAAATGGCACATCATGGACAAATGCTTTTACAGATTTTCAAGCTGGTATAAATGCAGCAGCAGCAGGTGATAGTGTTTTTGTTGCTAAAGGAACTTATCAACCTGCTAGTGGAGTTTCTTTCAGCATGAAAGAAGCTGTAAAAATTTATGGCAGTTTTCAAGGAACAGAAGCTACTTTGGGCCAGAGATTTTTTGTAAACTCTGCAGCAGATAGTAGTGTTTTAAAAGGGAATGGCAAAAGAGTGATTACAAATTTTCTAAATGGCTTAACTCGTTTGGCTATATTAGATGGGTTTAAAATCACAGAGGGCAATTCTGGTCTTGATGAGGAAGGAGGAGGAATATACAATTATAATGCTTCGCCTACTTTAAATAATTTGATAATTGTTAAGAATACCTCAGCCCGCGGAGGGGGTATTAGTAACAATCATGACTCTTCACCTGTTTTAAGCAATTTAATCATATTAGGAAATTATGCCACACAAGATGGCGGCGGAATCTTTAACGGTGGTTTTGGTTTTCCTATAATTACGAATTTAAGTATTATTGGTAATTCTTCGGGCTACAGTGGTGGAGGGATATATAATTCTTCAAAATCAGATATTAGTAATACAATCATTTCAGGAAATCATTCATTTATTCATGGTGGTGGAATATATAACGATTTCTCTTCATCTCCTTTATTAAATAATGTAATTGTTAATACCAACAAAGCGGACTCAGGAGGAGGAGGGATATATAACGAACAAGGTTCGAATCCTGTCTTAATCAATTCTACAATTACAGGAAATATAGCTACAAGAGGAGGAGGCATATTTAATTCATCATTTCCGATAATACCAACTATAAAAAACAGCATATTATTTGGTAATGTTGCCACAAATGATAACGGTATTTATAATGCTCCCCGCAATTCCGTAAATATTTCATACAGTTTAATTCAAGAAAGTTCTAATACTGCAAATGGTAATTTAAATGCAATCGGGATTTTATATAATGATATTTTTACAAACCCTATAGTTGCATCTGATGCCCCAACTATTATAGGAGACTACACGCTAAAAACGGGTAGCCCAGCAATCAACAAAGGCGACAATACCGATATTCCATCAGATGCTAAAGACTTAGCTGGCAATCCAAGAATTTTTGAAATGACAATAGATATGGGAGCTTATGAAAATCAAACGGCTACTGTTTTACCGGTAGAATTTACCAGCCTTACAATTAAGGCTGAATTAAACAGTGCTTTGCTTAAATGGCAAACTGCCAGTGAAAGCAACAACAAAAAGTTCATTATCTCTCGTTCTTTTAATGGAACAGATTTTACAGAGATTGGAACGGTTAACGGAGCTGGTAATAGCCAAAACCTGAACAGTTATACTTTCACAGATTTTAGTCCTGCAAAAGGGATTAACTATTACCGTCTGGCGCAGCAGGATTTAAACGGCACAACCAAAGTTCTGGGAATAAAAGCGTTGAATTTTGGTTTGGATCAAGAAATGATAAGTGTTTACCCAAACCCTGCGGAAGAGGTAATCAACATTAAGTTTGCAGCTAATGTTTATCAACAGTTGAGCATCATCAACTTAGGTGGACAGGTTATACGTAATGTAAACATCAGTAACGAACAATCGGCGTTAACCCAAAATGTGGCAAACCTGCCAGCTGGCACTTACCTCATTATGTTAAAAGGTGCAACATCGCAATCACAGATTAAGTTTATTAAAAAATAAATCTTAAACCGTAAACGAATAAAATCGTTTCAAATTGATGCTAGGTTAAATTAATGCTCGAGAGACTGCCCATAAAAAGGCAGTTTCTTTTAAAATAAATCATAATTATGAAAAAAAGTATACATTTTTTATTACTGTTAATTTTCAGCATTACAGTAGTTAATGCTCAAGACTGGCAAGCACTCGGTCCAGATGATTTTAAGCAAGCTAGTGCTGGTGCGGTAGAATATCCCAATTTAGTTTTTAATGGCAACACTCCCTATTTGGTTTTTCAAGATGGTGCAAACGATAATAAGGCAACGGTAAGAAAGCTTAACGCAGATGGAAAGACCTGGGAAACAGTAGGTAATCCGGGTTTTTCTCAGGGTAAAGCAAATTATACGAATATCGCTTTTGATGGTGCCACACCTTACGTTGCTTACCAAGATGAGGCTAATGCCAATAAACCTACAGTAATGAAACTGAACTCAGCTGGTACCGCTTGGGAAGTTGTGGGTACGGTTGGTTTCTCTACAGGTGCAGCAACTGACATTGATATTGTTTGTATAGGTGGAATTCCTTATGTGTGCTATCTGGGTGATTTTAGTGAATTTTTTAAAGCCACTGTAAAAAAGCTAAATGCCGCTGGTACAGGATGGGAGGTAGTGGGCACACCTGGTTTTACTCCTTTCTTTTCAAGTTATCTAAAAATGGCTGTTGATAACGATATACCTTATGTAGTCTTTTCTGACGGTTCAAAAAGTGGAAAAATCACAGTAATGAAGTTTAATGAAACTGCTACCAGCTGGGAAACTGTAGGAAATGCTGGTTTCTCAGCGGGTTCTTCATATTATACAGATATTGCGTTTTACGGTGGCGAACCTTACGTTGTTTATCAAGATTATTCTGATAACGATGGAAAAGCCACTGTAATGAAGTTGAACGCAACAGGTACAGGGTGGGAAGTAGTAGGTACAGCAAGGTTTTCGGCAAGTTACGCAACATATACTGATATAGCTTTCAAAGGGAGCGTCCCTTATGTAGTTTATCAAGATGGTGGAAATAATTATAGAACCTCTGTAATGAAACTAAATGGAGCGGGTTCAGGATGGGAGCTAGTAGGTACGGCAGGCTTTTCCAAAACGGGAACAACTAGCAATTGTACCATTGCATTTGGAAACGGGGTTCCTTACTTAGCACATCGAGATGGTGGTAAAGCCGGCGTAATGAAACTGAATGCAGCTGAAACTGGTTGGGAAGTTGTGGGTACGAAAGGTTTTTCAATAGGAGAAGCGTATTATCCTCATTTAGGATTTAACGCAAATAAACCTTATGTGGTGTATGCTGACCAAGCAAATAGTGGAAAAGCCACCGTTATGAAATTGAACGATGCAAGAACAGACTGGGATTTGGTGGGCAACGCCGGTTTTACAGCAGGTAACGTGTTTTCAAGCATCGATATAGCTTTTCACGGCAGCACTCCTTATGTAGTTTATTCGGATGCGGCAAATAGTGCAAAAGCTACAGTGGTGAAATTAGATGATGCTGGTGCCAGCTGGGAAGTTGTTGGTATGCCAGGTTTTTCAGACGCACAAGCTTACGACACTAAAATTGTTTTTAACGGCAACACCCCTTATGTGCTCTATTCGGATTGGGGAAATGGTAAAAAAACCACAGTGATGAAGCTTAATGCGCTTGGAGTTTGGGAAGTGGTAGGTACAGTGGGTTTTTCTACAGGCATTGCAGATTATATAAATATCGCTTTTGATGATAATATTCCTTACGTAGTTTATTCAAATCAAGGAAATAACTATAAAGCTTCTGTAATGAAATTGAACGGAGCTGGTACGGGCTGGGAATTAGTAGGCGTTGACGGTTTTTCAGTTGCTCAATCGGTTAATGCTGATATTGCATTTATTAACCATATACCCTATGTGGTTTATTCGGACGGAGGAGATGGAAATAAGATTACTTTAAAGCGATTTGTTTCTGGAAACTGGGAATTAGTAGGGAAAGTGCCTACAAATGGACCAGCAAATAATCAAGTTATGGTGATTAGCGAAGGTAAACCTTATTTGGTTTATACCGAAGCGGCAAATGGCTATAAGGTAAAGGTTCAAAAATTTGATGGAGCCAATTGGGAGCTAATGGGAAATACTGACGTTTCCGCTGGCTTAGCGTCTTTCCCTACTATAGGTACTAATGGAAATGAGCTAGTGGTGGTTTATAATTCTAGCGGAGCTTTTTCAAAAAGCTTTTCTTTAACAACCTTGCCAGTAAAACTAACTTCTTTTGAAGCCAGTATCAGAAATCAAAATCAAGTGAGCCTAACCTGGCAAACCGCATCAGAAACCGAAAACAGTTATTTTACCATTAGCAAAAGCGCAGACGGCAAAACCTTTGAGCAATTAACCACTGTAAAATCAATAGGAGACAATGGCGCAAGCTATTCAACCATAGATTTTAATCCATTTGCAGGAATTACTTATTACAAATTAACCCAAACAGATAAAGACGGCAAAACAGAAGAGATGGGAGCTAGAACTGTAAAATTGTCAAGTTTAAAGGTAGAAGGTTTATCAGTTTACCCTAACCCTGTAAGCAACGGAATCATTAACATTAAAGCAGAAGGCTTAAGCGGTTTGCAAATCCTAGAAATATACGATTTAGCCGGAAAAAAACTAGCCTCCGATAATTTGGCTTTCGTTAACGGTAAAGCAGATTATAAAGTCGCCATGTTTAAAAAAGGAGTTTATATTCTTAAAGTTAGAGATAAAAAAATGAAGATTATTGTGGAGTAAAGAAATAAAAATTAATTTGAGAGTATTGCAACAGTAACTATGCTTTGCTGAAATGGCAAACAGCCATCTAAAGCAATAACAAAGAGTCCATCGTTTCCCGCTCTTTTAATGGAACAGATTTTACAGAGATTGGAATCGTGGCAAGTTTGGGCGATACTAAAAAAATGAATAGTTATTCCTTTACGGATTTCAGTCCAGCAAAAGGGGTAAACTATTATCGGTTGTCTCAACAGTATTTAAATGGAACAATTAAAAGTGATAGGAATTAAAGCTGTTGATTTTGGGTTAGATAGGGAAATGTTGAGTGTTTACCCGAACCCAGCCGAAAACATCATAAAAATTAAGTTTGGCACAAACACCTACCAAAACATGTTCATTATTAATTTGAACGGACAGGTTTTACAAAGCGCTAACATAAACGAAGAGGAATCTGAACTGATACAAAATGTAGCTCGTTTAGCAACGGGTACTTATATTATTTTACTTAAAGGAGCTAAAGCGCAATCACAAATTAAGTTTATCAAAAAATAGGTTAAATACAGATAAATTAACGTTGCGATGAAAATCTCTATATCAATAAAAACCAAGAGGTTGTCCTTAAAAAGACCGCCTCTTTTTTTGTGCTTTGCCCACAAGTTTGGCAAAGCGACTTAATATTTTTTAACTTCGAGCATCCCGTATCATAAATCCTTGATTTTTGGAGGTTCTTAAGCTAAAACAATGACTCAACTCATCCAACAAGTTTTAAAAAACTTAGACATATTAGGTATAAACCCAGCAACAAGCACTGGTTTAAGCTGGAACGCTCTTAATAATCGAAACGTAAAATCTATTTATTCGCCCGTTGACGGGAAAGAAATAGCAAAAGTAAATTTGGCTACAGCTGATGATTATAACGCAACCATAAAAACAGCCAAAGGGGCTTTTTTGGATTGGCGAAATACACCAGCGCCACAGCGTGGCGAAATTGTGCGCCAGCTGGGGCAAGAGTTGAGAAACCACAAAGATGATCTAGGGAAACTAGTTTCCTACGAAATGGGTAAAAGTTTGCAAGAAGGCTGGGGCGAAGTACAAGAAATGATTGACATATGCGATTTTGCGGTAGGTTTATCGCGACAGCTGTACGGTTTAACCATGCACTCTGAACGTCCTAAACACCGAATGTATGAGCAGTGGCATCCACTGGGAGTGGTCGGCATTATTTCAGCGTTCAACTTCCCTGTTGCGGTCTGGGCGTGGAATGCCGCTTTGGCTTGGGTTTGCGGAAATGTTTGCGTTTGGAAACCTTCAGAAAAAACACCATTGACAGCCATTGCCTGTCAAAAAATTATGGCCAAAGTTTTAAAATCCAACAATTTACCAGAAGGAATTTCTTGTTTGGTTTTAGGCGATAAAGGCATCGGGGAATTGATGGCCAAGGATAATAATGTTGCATTGCTGTCTGCAACCGGCTCTACTAAAATGGGTAAATCTGTCGCTATAGCAGTTGGTGCGAGATTAGGCAAACATATTTTAGAATTAGGGGGTAACAACGCCATCATCATCACAGAAAACGCTGATTTAAACATGACGTTAATTGGTGCTGTTTTTGGCGCCGTTGGAACCGCTGGGCAACGCTGCACTTCAACCCGAAGACTGATTATCCATGAAAGTATTTATGCTGTTTTTAAAGAGAAGTTGGTAAAAGCGTATGCGCAGCTGAAAATTGGTAATCCGTTAGACACCGAAAACCATGTAGGACCATTGATAGATAAAGATGCTGTAAAAAACTATCTGGAAGCGATAGAAAAATGTAAAGCACAAGGTGGAAATTTTATTGTTGAAGGAGGAGTTTTAGAAGGAGACAACTATGAATCGGGTTGTTATGTTAAACCCTGCATTGCCGAGGCAACAAACGAGACGGCGATTGTTCAACACGAAACTTTTGCACCCATTCTTTATTTGATGAAGTATAAGACTTTGGACGAAGCAATCCAGATGCAAAATGCAGTTCCGCAAGGTTTGTCATCCGCCATTATGACCAACAATCTGCGTGAAGCTGAACTGTTTTTATCCGTAAACGGTTCTGATTGCGGCATCGCAAATGTAAATATTGGTACTTCCGGAGCAGAAATTGGTGGCGCTTTTGGTGGCGAAAAAGAAACTGGCGGCGGCAGGGAATCTGGTTCTGATGCTTGGAAAGCCTACATGAGGCGGCAAACAAATACCATCAATTATTCTAACGAGTTGCCTTTGGCGCAAGGGATTAAATTTGATTTTTAAAACGGTTCAATACTCTTTTCATCTCTCAAATTTTTTAATGGTAATCGATGAATCTCCCTTCGTCTTCTCTCCCGGTTGGATATTCTGGATGTCTATTCTAAATGATAGCTTCAGACTCGAAAAGATAAAAAAGAGTGAGGCAGTCTCTCCGTGACAATATACCTACAGTGATACTACTCATTTTCCGTATTGGTTCAGAATGGTCCCAGAGTTTTTGCAAATGCGGACGCAACAGGCTTAAACAACGGCACATCATAGGTTAATGCTTTTACCTACTTTTCAAGCTGGTGTGAACACTGCGGTGAACGGAGACAGTGTTTTCGTAGTTAAAGGAACTTATAAGGCCGCTAGCACTGCTTTTTTTAATTCGTCAGTTAGCTTTCCTTGTTCTTCAACAAATTTTAAAACAGCTTCTTTTCTTTTATCAAGATCTCGGATGCTTGCTACCTGAACCTCATTTAAACTGTCTGTCATTTCTTTTCGGCAACGCGAGATGAAACCGAGTAAAACATAAAAGACCGTCTTAAATTTGATTTAAGACGGTCTTTTAATTTAGATGATTTATTTATATAGCCTGTAGCTATAGTACAACTTTCCCTGCGTAAAGTTTTTTTCCTTGTTTTGATATATAAAGTACATACGTACCTTTTTGCGAAGGCTTTTGTATTTTGTAGATTGTTTTTTCTTTCGTCAATGCTATTTTCTGTGCCACTATTTTCTGTCCAGTTATGCTGTATAGTTCAAGAGATGCAGAGCCCGCTTGCGCACCAGCAACTTGAACCGAAATATTATTTTCTCCAACATAATGAGTCACTCTAAAACCTGTGACAAAACCAGTTCTTACCGTTATGGTACGGAAGTAATCTTTTTTACCGTTAAAATCTGTTTGAGATACACGGTAATAATTGACATCGTAAGGTTGAACATCTGTAAACGAATATTTACTTTCTACGGTAGAAGTACCTTTAGCTGCAATCTTTGATAAAATTTCAAATTTTGCACCATCATTGCTTCTTTCAATAACGAAAAAATTGTTGTTTGTTTCACTGGCTGTTGCCCATTCCAGTTTAACATTACCCTGAACATCTTTTCCGTTAAAGTAAATCCAACTAACTGGCAATGAGGCACATCCATCAGTTACTGCAACGGTTACTGAATTTGTATTTACAGCTCCATTTGTTGTTAATGCTCTTCCTTCTAAAACACTCCCTGCACCAAAATTAATAGCAGCATTACTTACTATAGTTCCTTTAAACTCAGAAAGGGTACTAATGTCTACAGCGCCGGTAACTTTCCAAAATACATTTTTGGCTAAGGCGCCATTAATCAATAGTACTTTTGCCGATGCTATGGTAGAAAATGGACCGTTTACCTTAATCACAAATATAGCGTTTGGGTTATCCTGAGCATTTAGGGTAACTGTTCCAGTAAGTGTGGTGGTGCCGTTCATGATATAAGTATGTGGGGTTAGCACCAATCCGTCGCCAAAAGCAGCTGGATATAGCAATTCAATATCAGTAACTAAACCGCCAAAATAACTATCAAATGCAAGCAAATCATCTTCCGCTGTTTGGGTCGACGCGTCAGGAACGCTGTGTATTGTTCCGTTTACATTTGCAGGTTCGTATCCAGCTGTTGTTCCAAAATTGGTTCCAACATCACCTTTAACAGTTGTAGTGCCTGCTCCTGAGTTGGTCACAAGACCGCTGTTGGAAAACAAAGCATAACAAACTGTTGAACCAACTATAGGTGCCGCTGGTCCGTTTAGTACTGGAACTCCACAGCCCAAAGGCATAGCCGCAG
>JBBSTQ010000127.1:0-8625 GCA_038235745.1 Sphingobacteriales bacterium | reverse complement strand
GCAACGCAGTTTTGGAAAAGGCTTGGTGCAGCAAACTTTCAACTTGCCTTATAACAGTTTGATTAAAATTACGGTGGCAAAATATTATACGCCTTCCGGCAGATGTATACAGGCTTTGGATTATACCCAAAGACGTGAGGATGGTTCAGTGGATAAATTGCCAGATTCTTTATGGACGGTTTTTAAAACTAAGGGCGGGCGTTCTGTTTATAATGGCAGTGGAATTTATCCTGACGTGTACGTGAAACCATTTGAATATCATCAGATTACGCAGGTTTTGGTTAGTAAGTATCTCATTTTTGATTATGCAACGGACTTTGTTAGTAAGCACCCAATAATTGCATTACCAGAGCAGTTTGTGTTAAGCGACGCAGAATACCAAGACTTTATCACTTACCTTAGTAAGAAGGACTATAGCTACCAAACAGCAACAGAAAGATCTTTAAGTGATTTAAAAGCCGATGCCGAGGAGGATAAGAAATGGGAAGCAATAAAAACCGACTATGAAAGCTTAAAGAAGAAAATTTCCACCAGTAAAGAAGCAGATTTATTGAGTTATAAGCCTGAAATTAAAAAGGTTTTAGAAGGGGAAATTGTACAACGCTATTATTTTGAAAGAGGAAGAATTTTGCAAAGCTTTCAGAATGATACGGAGCTGAAAAAAGCAATGGGTATGTTGGCTGATAAAAGTTTAATGGCTAAGGTATTGAACGGGGAAGGGATTTATAGGACTATTGGACAACCGAAGTTGGTAAGTGCGCAGGGGGAGTAGGATAAGACTCTAATTGGCTTGGATAAATTGTTACAGATTGTGCTTTTGCTATAATACAAAATTGAAAACATAATCTAAAGATCAACAACTAAAAATTATAAAGATCAAATTTAAAAAATGGCAAACACATATGTAGAGTTTATCTCGGATGAGCACTTGTTGAATTGTATTAAAAATCTTCATATAGCTTACTCAAAGGCAAAAAATAATTTAACAAAAAAGAGCTTTTACAAGAACAAGATCGATACTGTAAAGCTTACTTTTGACTCTAAGTTCAATGATTTAAGCGAAGAAGATCTTGTTCAATCTGAAGTATTGCGACAGATAGATAAATCCATAAATAACTCCATCGGTACTTTTCATGAACAAGTGTTAGGAGGAATTTCAACTTTTGAAGTTGGAAATTTTAGTGGCTTCGATATCAAAGCCGTGGATGATACGTTGTTTGCAGACATCAAAAATAAACACAATACAATGAACAGCAGTTCAGCTGAAGCGTTGTTTCAAAAGTTGGCTCGCTACGCAGACGATTACAAGCAAGCAAAATGTTATTGGGTTCAAATTTTAGCAAAAAATAGCTTTACCGAACTTTGGAAAGGCGATATAAACGGAAAAGAATATAGCCATAGTCGTGTTTATAAAATTTCTGGGGATCAGTTTTATGCGTTGCTCTCAGGTCAAGATGACGCACTTTTTCAGCTATACAAATCTTTGCCAGAAGCCATTGATACTTACCTAAGGTCAATCGAAGACGGCGTGATGGTAAAAGAAAATTCCGCATTAAATGAAATCTCATTAGAAACCGAAAAAACTAAACGCAGCATTTTAAACCAAATCACTTTTGAAAACTATAGCAGTTACTTAGGCTTTGACAAATTATAATAACTATTCAAGAATTTAACGATAGAGTATCCAATTTCTTTTCCCAAATTTACGGGGACTGCATTTCCGATCTGTTTGTATTGTTGTGCCACAGCACCTGAAAACTTCCAATCGTCAGGAAATGTTTGAATCCTTGCGTACTCGCGTACTGTGAAAGGACGAGTTTCGTCAGGGTGACAGCGTTCTGTTTGCTTTTGAGCTGGACTGCAAGTAAGCGTAAGACATGGTTCATCCCATCCTATCCTACGAGCCATTCCCGTTTTTCCACCCCCTAAATAATAACTTCCCCCCATAAATGATTTTTGAATATCTAAAGGCAAATCACGCCAATAGCCTTTTGGAGGTATTAAATCTAAAACTTCAATTTTGCTTGCTGGATATTTAGCGCCTTCTGACTGCGGCACATTAGAATCGTATAGTTCGCCCTTTTTTAAAGCGTCCCTTAAATTGTAAATCTTCTTTCTTGGTTTTGGATATTCATATTTTAAATCAATATCTTTTCTAACCCCCACTAAAATCAAACGTTCTCTTTTTTGCGGAACTTTATAGTTTATAGCTTTCAAAACTTGTACAGGCATTACGTTGTAACCAATCTCATCTAAAATTGAGATCATTCCCTGTAAGGTTTTGCCGTTTTCATGACTCAACAAGCCACGCACATTCTCTCCAATACAAATAGGTGGATTTACTTCGCTTACCGCTCTGGCAAATTCATAAAATAAGGTTCCACGAGCGTCAGCTAGACCTAATTTTTTCCCAGCATAACTAAAAGCCTGACAAGGAAAGCCGCCTGTGACTACATCAACTTTATCGTGATACTCAGAAAAATCGAAATTTTTGATATCCCCTTCCAATACCTTCCAGTTTGGGCGGTTTTTTCGTAAAGTTTCGCAAGCGTGTTTGTCAATTTCGTTTAGTGCAACACACTTTAATCCCGCTTTTTCCATTCCAATGGCTAAACCACCAGCTCCTGCGAAAAGTTCCAAAACTTTATATGTATGATCCGGCTCGACAAAATTTGAAATGCGATCTTCTATACCTACATCGACAAAATCTCCAAATAAAGTTTGCACATCGACTTTTCTGTAAACTCTGTAATTACTCATCGGTTCGCGAAACGCCGAAAGCTTTCCTTCCCTGTCCCAACGACGAAGTGTTTCTTTATTTTTACCTAGCAATTCGGCAGTTTCTGCCAACGTAAAATATTCGCTCATAACAAACTATAGAACCTTATACAATGGTTACAAATTTATAAATAAAATTTAAACATTTAGACGGAATTAAAAAAAATTATTTTCGAAAATTTAACAACATTATTCTGATTTCTGAATTATATTTTAGACCTAAAAGAGGCTTATATTCAGTCAGTGTATTTGCGTAGTCAAAAAAATAACCCCACTCTGTAACAAATCCATCGACGCAGATTCTAACCTAAACAAGCATTCAATTATTTTACTTTTTATCGAACCAAAATTATTTAACTTAGATGCAAAACTTTATTAAACATGGATAATTGGTGGACTTCCTTAGATCTTTTTGATAAAACCATTTGGTTGATCACCGTTCCCGTTTCCGTAATTTTTGTTTTGCAGATGATTTTGACGTTTGCAGGTATGGATGCCAATGGCGACTTGGATGCAGATTTTGATGGCGACATGCACACTAGCCATGCAGATACGCCATTTCAACTTTTTACGTTTCGTAACTTAATTAATTTTTTACTGGGTTTTGGTTGGACGGTCATCTGTTTTGAAGGCGTTTTACCCAATCAAGGGTTGTTGATTCTGCTCGGTGTTGGAGTAGGTTGCGCTTTAGTTGCCGCAGTGATGTACATTTTTGTTTCCATGACAAAGCTTTCCCAACAAGGCAATATGGACATTAATAATGCGCTCAACCAAACCGCCGAAGTTTATTTAACCATTCCTGAGAAAAAAAATGGTTCAGGAAAAGTCCATGTACAAATACAAGGAACGTTACGTGAGCTAGATGCCATCACATTGGGTGATAGAATACCGACTGGCAGTCAGGTAAAAATACTTTCCGTCACTAAAAACAACCTTCTTTTAGTCTCTTTAGCTTAAATCAAACCTTAACCTATATTTTATATGAATCCATTGATTTTAATCGTGATCATCGCTGTAATTCTGTTCGTCACAGTTGCAGCCATACTTTCACGCTACAAGCGTTGCCCATCAGATAAAGTGATGGTTATTTACGGTAACACCGGAAAAAACAAAGTTGGCGGTACATCTGCTGCTAAATGTGTACACGGTGGTGCTGCCTTTATTTGGCCTGTTTTCCAGGATTATGCTTTTTTAGATTTAAAACCGATGTCTATCGAAGCGAATTTAACCAACGCATTATCCAAACAAAACATTAGGGTTGATGTACCTTGCCGGTTTACCATTGGTATTTCTACCGATCCAGAAGTGATGAGCATTGCTGCTGAACGTTTGTTGGGTTTGCCCATTCCACAAATTCAGGAACTGGTAAAAGACCTTTTATTTGGCCAGTTACGTTTGGTAATTGCCACCATGGATATTGAGGAAATCAATTCTGATAGGGACAAATTTTTGACCAATGTTGCCAATAATGTAGATAACGAAATCAGAAAAATAGGATTAAAGCTAATTAACGTTAACGTTACTGATTTACGTGACGAATCAGGTTATATAGAAGCATTAGGAAAAGAAGCCGCTGCAAAAGCAATTAACGAAGCCAAAAAATCTGTTGCAGAACAAGAGCGTTATGGAGAAATTGGTAAAGCAGAGGCAGACAGAGATAAGGATATTAGAATTGCTGAAACGCAGAGAGACCGTGATGCAAACATTGCAAATGCAGTGAAGGATAGGGAAGTTTTGATTGCGCTGGCAAAAAGAGATGAGAGTATCGGTAGAGCAGAAGCAACCCGAGACACCAATATTAAAGTTGCCGAAACCGAAAGAGATACACGTATAAAGATTGCCAGCAATAATGCAACTGCGGTTGAAGGAGAAAATAGCTCTAAAATTTTGATTGCTAATTCCGAAGCGTTGCGACGTGAGAAAGAAGCGGAAGCAAACAGGATTGCAATAGCAGCAGAAAAAGTTCAGGAAGCAAAAGCTTTAGAAGAGGCTTATACAGCTGAAAAGAATGCCGAATTAGCCAGAGCAGATAAAGAAAGAGCATCGCAAAAAGCAAATATTGTAGTGCCTGCCGAGATTGATAAAGAGAAAATGATTATTGATGCTGAAGCTGAGGCTGAGAAAATCAGAAGAGAAGCCCAAGGTCAGGCCGATGCAACTTTTGCTAAAATGGATGCGGAAGCAAGAGGTTTGTATGAAATTTTAAGCAAACAGGCAGAAGGTTACCAGCAAATTGTACAAGCTGCCGGTGGCGATCCAAAACAGGCTATTATGTTTTTAATTGCCGATAAATTACCAGAATTGGTTAAAACGCAAGTTGAGGCTGTTAAAAATATCAAGATTGATAAAATTACTGTTTGGGACGGACAAGGCAGTGGCAACGCAAATGGTAAAACATCAACAGCCAACTTTATTTCAGGGATGATGCAAAGTGTACCTCCGCTGAATGATTTATTTAATATGGCCGGGATGGAATTGCCAAACTATTTAAAAGGTGCAAACGCTCCGGATGCAGAAAGCAAGGTAGTTACAGAGGAGTCTGAATCCGCTCCTAAAAAGAAGGAAAAAGAATAGTTTTTCAAGTGTTAGTGTTTAAAAAAAAAATCTGAGTCTATGCTCGGATTTTTTATTTTTTAAGTATTCGCACATACATGAAATTGTGCAACCCTATCTGTGAGTATCTCACTATGGCTCAACATCACGGAGCGCCTCTGCCAACTCGCGTTAGAAAAGCCCTCGTTAAACAACTGGAGGGGAAAATACGTACTGGACGCTGAATATTTATTTTTCCCGTGTTCCATTTTTTTGTAACGATAGTACGCTACCTAATTTCTCCGTCTACGGTATCCATCCCCACCCATATCCGGCATGTTGTTGCTTTTACCCGCAAACTTAGAAAAATTAAAAGTGAAGCTCAGCATAAAATACCTAGCCAATCTATTACTTTCCGACAAGGTGGATGTGTTGCCGGTTGCTATATAAGAAAGGCTAGTGCTTTGGTTTAACACATCAAAAGCCTGCAATTTAAACGAGGCTTTTTTTCCCTTCAAAAACTGCTTCTCTAGATAGCTATTGATGATAAAAGGGTTGGCGCTAATGCTGCTATAACCGTTGTTGAAAGTTTTATCCAACACTCCGCCGAAAACCCAAGTTTTTAAAAAATTAATTTTTGTTTCCACATTAAATCCAAGGGAATTGATCTCTGCATTTGCTCTTGTATTTAATGTGTTTTCATTTTTATTGTAAGTATAAGTTGCTTCGGGCGTAATCTCGAACCACTCTACCGGGTTAATTTGTAAACCTACACGCTGACTCAAAATTAGGTTTTTACCAGTATTCTTGTCATCATCAATAAATGAGATATTGTTGTTATATAGAGCCGATCCTCTAAAACGTAACACATACCTTTTCTCTTGAAAAGGCTTCGAGAATGCGTAAAAACCGTTTATGTTATAATAACCGTCCGTATTTAAATATCTGTTTTCCCTCAATACAGAAGGGTCGTTGGGGTAGGGTGAGTTAATGGTATTAGTTACAATTTTATTTTTTGTACTACTATAAGATATGTTTACAAAAAGCACATTGCTGGTGGCAAAATCAAAATTAGCATAGCGCAACCTCAAACTATTGGTAAACTCTGCATTTAAATCGGGGTTACCAGTTACGTAGAAATTCTTGTTAGATTGATCTGTGATAGGCTGTAGTTGGCTGTAATCTGGCTGGTTGCTTTGCCCATTGTACCTAAAACTTAACTCCCTAGTTTTTGAAAATTTATAAGTAAAGCGACCCGTAGGGAAAAGATTGGTTTCTGTTTTATCAGGAACGGCGGTATTACTTTTCAACACAGTTGGTTGTGCCGAAAAACCAACACTATAATTATATTCTTTTTCGTTTACACGATAATTAAGCCCAAACCTGTTGGTAATAAAGTCAAATTGGTATTGATTGCTTTGCAAAGGATCTAAAATAGGTGTGCCTCCGTCAATATCTGTACTTCTCACTCGTCGGTCATTATCTGCCCTAGCAAAGCCATAGGTATAATTGAATTCTAAATTTTTAGTTTTAGAAAGCGGTTCTTGGTAAGAAACCTGAAGCTCCGCATTATTGCTTTTATTATCCCCAAAGATCAATTGTTTTTGGTAGCTATCAAGTTGTCCGTTGGGTGTATTATCGTCAGACTGGTATAAATAATCTTGGTTTTGATTGGTTGATGTGGAGTTCAGCTTTGCTTCAAAAGAAAGGTTTCTTGCCTTGGCGCCAAACCTATGGTTGTACAAAACATCTGCCCCGTAATTAGGTGTTGTATAGTCTGTAAACTCTTGGATTGTACCTTCTGAAATAGTTTGTGCGGTGTTTATATTAAAGGTGGTAAAGTTGTCTCCGTTGTTATTGCTGTAGGCAAATCGGGGCGCAACTTTAAGATAATTTAAACTATCTATTTTATACTCAATATTGAATTCTAAACGGTGACCGTTAGAAACCGTGTTTTCATCACTAAAATTATTGTTGAAAAAAGTATTGTTCTGTGTTAAAATGTCTTGCAAAGTACGGCTGTTGGTAACATTGTCTTTGTTAGAAAAACTATAGCTTCCGTAAGCGGTAATTTTTTTCCCCCATTCATCACGGTAGTTAAAACCAATAGAGTTCACGTTGGTTAACCCGTCACTTCCTTGTTGTCCGCCACTTCTTCTTCCTCGGCGCCCGCCAGCATTGGTTAAGCTAAATACATTTGCATTGGTATTATTGAAATTTGCCAGCAGGGCCAGCTGTCTACTATTATTAAAACTGGCAGCAAATACAGAACCTTGATACCTATCGCTGTTTCCACCGCCAACTATCCCTCGTGTCAAATAGCCTTTGTTTTTATCCTCACGAATGGTAAAGTTTAAAATCTTTTCTCCATCGCCCTCTTTCACTCCCGTGATATTTGCTTGGTCGCCATAATCATCAATTACTTGTACGTTTTTAATAACATCTGCTGGTAATTGTTGCGTCGCTGTTTTAACATCACCTCCAAAAAAATCTTTACCGTTTATTCGTATTTTAGTAATGGCTTTACCTTGAGCGGTAACATTTCCATCCCTATCTACTTCCAGCCCAGGCAGTTTTTTCAATAAATCCTCTGCCAAAGCATTCTCTTTAAGCTTGTAAGAATCTGCCCGGTATTGCAATGTATCCTCTTTAACTAACACGTCTGGAGTGCCGTCCACCACCACTTCGTTAAGCATTTTACTTTCGTTTTTTAAAACAATGGTTGCCAGGGTTTCTGGGTTGGACTTTGCCGAGAAAGCTTTAACAAAGGTTTGGTAACCTAAAGCAGTAATCGTGATTGAAAAACCAGACGACTTCACATTAGAAAAAACAAAAACTCCTTCTGCATTTGTACTAGTTAAAACCACACCACTTGCTGTTTTGAGCTTAACCGCTGCGCCAATTACAGATAGTTTGGTGGTGTCTATTACCGTTCCTTTTACAGTGATGTTGGTTTGTGCATTTGCTAGTGATGCATATATAAGCAGGAGCAACAAGTAGGTAAACTTTTTCATTTGAGTAATTAAATAATATTCAGATAGTTTATTTCAGAAGACAACCTGTCAGCAAGATTGGTTGCCTAAAACAACGCGATGATAACAGGTATTGACGCGTTATTAAAGTTTATGCTGCCTAAGCCTATAAAGAGTAGATGAAACTGTGTTTTTTTGAGATTAATTTATAGATTTTTTTCATTGATGTGCCTCAAAAGCGCATCCCGATAATGATCCGATACAGAAATTTCTTTACTCGGCAATATCACATGGTTTCTTTTGAACGCCGTCATGTGGTGTAGCGATACGATGTAAGATTTGT
>JBBSTQ010000126.1:0-8630 GCA_038235745.1 Sphingobacteriales bacterium | reverse complement strand
TAGAAACTATAAAAATAAGAATGGAAGAGTTTGGGTTGAAACAAGCTGATTTAGCTAAAGAATATGGAAACAAGGGTAATTTGAGTAAAGTTTTAAACTATCAAAGAACGTTGTCTTTATCTATGATTAGGTGGTTGAGTAGTAAACTGAAAATCCCGACAGAAATGTTAACACAAGAATACGAATTGAAACACTAGATAAACTTATCCTAGACTGCCATTTTTCTAAACTTAATTGGAGAATTCAACTTTCCAACTCTCGTCTTTAATAAGCATTCAATTCTTCTATCATTCGCTCCTTCAAAATTAACAACTGGCAACATATTTGTTTTATCTATATTATAAAACATTTTTTAACATCTAAAACAAAATACCATGTCAAAGAGCCCAGTAGAAAAAATGAACGATTTCAAAGAAGAGTTGGAAGAAAAAAATCCGATAAAGAAAAAGGATTTAGACACCAAAAAAGTTACCACAGCTGAAGAGGTTAATCAAAAAAAAGGTTCTTATAGAGATACTGCAACTGATAGATCTCGGACAAATAAAGGTGCAATCGGGATTGATAGAGATCCAAGCCAAATGTAAGGTATTAAAATAAATAAAAAGCGAACTCCAACAGGTTCGCTTTTTTTATGGAACAAAAGAATCAGAATCTGAATAGCGTTTATGTTATAATTATGCCTAAGCTGATCCAAGCTTTTTAAATAACAGTTATTCAAGCTGACTACTAGGGACAATGTAATTATCCGCGTTGCTAAACTGCCACCAAAACTTATCTCTAACTACCTCTGTATTGCCAGTTTCATTCATGGTTGCCGCATCAAATAACCGTCCGTTTACCATGGTGTAAATTATTTTTTCCGAATTTCTTATGTCGTCTAACGGGTTTCCATTAAGAACAATCAAATCGGCAAGTTTGCCTTTTTTTAAAGATCCAATTTCCTTATCCATTCCTAAATAACTCGCACCGTTTATCGTAGCTGCTTTTAAGCATTCTATCGGTTTCATTCCCCCTTGCGCCAACATCCAAAGTTCCCAATGCGCTCCAATACCTTGAATTTGCCCATGGCTACCCAAATTGATTTTTGTGCCACCTTTCGCCAGTTCGTTTACGGCTCTAGACACATCAATATGTCCGTAATCTCCATATTCAGAAGTGGTTCTTCGTCTGCTACGTTCATCTATAATTCCTTTTGGCGTAAAATTTAAAAGATGCTCATTCTCCCAAACGTTAGTTCTATCGTACCAATAGTTTTCGCCAGATTGTGCGCCATAAGCAACAATTAAAGTGGGCGTATAGGCAGTTTTGCTGGCGTTCCAGAATGTAGTTACATCTTTATAAATGGGCAAAACCGGAATATTATGCTCTATGCCAGTATGGCCGTCGGCAATCATTGTCATATTTGCAAAAAAGGTAGAACCACCTTCTGGTACTACTTCCATGTTCAGTTCTCTGGCTGCCTGTATAATTTGTTGCCTTTGCTCTCTGCGAGGCTGGTTGTAAGATTTTACAGAAAAAGCACCAACAGCTTTCATCCTTCTCAGGTGCGATCTTGCATCATCCAAACTGTTAACAACAGCTTTAAAATCCCCATCGGCACCGTATAATATTGTTCCGGTAGAATATAAACGTGGGCCAACCATTCTGCCTGCTTTAATCATTTCAGCCTGACTAAAAACCATTTGCGTATTGCTTGATGGGTCGTGGGAGGTAGTTACACCATAAGCCAAATTAGCGAAATACGGCCAATCCTGTTGTGGCGAAATACCATTGGCGCTGGTAGGGATATGCGCATGCACATCTACAATCCCAGGCATAATCGTTTTCCCACGCATATCGTAAACTTTCGCATCAGCGGGGATGCTAACGTCATTTTCTGCACCAACTTGTTCAATCTTATTTTCATTGACCACAATTGTTCCTTGCTCAATAACCTCATTACCGTCCATGGTAATTATTCTTGCTCCTTTAAAAGCAATTCTTCCTTGGGGTTTGTAAGTTTTAAGCTTTAAGCCGATGTTAACACTACTGGTTTCGTCTTGATCCTTTTTCGACTTCTCATCTAAACTTTCTATAAAATCAAAAGCTTCTTTTATGGGTTTCGAGAAATATTCTGGCCCCAAAGTCCAATGGATAATTCGGCTATCTGTACTCCAATGAATGTCTGTTCCAGCATCTTTTGTGAGCTTTTTTAAGGGAAGGGATTTGTTGGTTGACGATAACTCTAGCGAGCCACCAACTTTTACCATCGGTGTTAAATAAACATTAAAAAGTTCAGTAAACGCCATCCATTTCCCATCGGGGCTTGGCATAAAGTCAGTTGCATAAGTAGAAGTATAAAGCATTTTGTCATCTCCGCCGTTTAAATCACAACTATTGTAGGTCTTTTTTTTATCTTCTGATGATTGATAAAAAATCCGATTATCTTGACTGTTAAACTGTGGATCAACACCTTTTTTTACGATAAGTTTTGCTGTTCCAAATTCAGGTGCTATGGTGTAAATTCCAGCATTCTTGCCATAAGAGAAACCCAAAGTTTCATTTCCGCTTCCTTTTCTGTAAACAATTAAATCTCCTTTTCGGTTAAATTTTGGCGTGTAGTAAAAACCTCTTTCGGTAGTTACTTGGTTTAGGCGCTTGCCCTTAAAATCAAACTTCATTACCGCTCCTCGCAACTCGTCATTCCAAGTAGTAAACACAACTGATTTTCCGTCGGGGCTAAAATTAGGGTCAAACTCCCAGTCTGTTCCTTCTGTTAAACGTACAGGTTCTCCGTTTGGTAAATCTTTGATGTATAAATACCCAGCGGCATTGAAAATTACTTTTTTTCCGTCGGGCGATGTAGTCAACTGCCTAATCATTTTGATGTCAAAATCGTTTTTGAAAACAGTTTGCTCAAAATGTAAAGCATCGCTAATGGTTTGTTTTACATCCACAGAAAAGGGAATTTCTTCTGCATAAAGCGTAATTGCATCCACTTTTCTAATTTTTCCCTTCGCATAAAAAACAATAGATCTGCTATCTGGCAGCCAGTTAAAGTTAGGGTAAACGCCAAAAATAGCCCAAGTTTCTTGCTGGTCTTTTGATAAGTCGGTGTAAATTGGTTTCTCTTCCCCAGTATTCAAATCCTGAACATAAAGGACAGATTTTAATCGGTCTCGCTTTACAAAAGCCATTTGGTTACCGTTTGGCGAAACCTGCGGACGCACAGCACCACCAGAACCACCGGCAACTTTTTCAAAGTCCCCGCTATTTAAATCCAGTTTTCTAATGGCATAAATTTCTCCGTTAGGGTCTTTATTGTACTGAAAGGTAGGGCCCGGGCTAACATCCTCACTAAAATAAACCGATTTTCCATCTGGCGATACCCAAGGTTCGCCTAAATCTTGCTGATCATTTTTTCTTTTAGTTAGCTGAATGCCCTCTAAACCGCCAGCAATATGGTACATCCAAAGCTCGCCCGCTCCTAATGAGCGGTAAGCAGTAAAGTGTTTTCTAGCAATTAAATATTTGCTATCAGGTGTCCAAACCGCATTGTTTAAAAGTCTGAATTTTTCGGTGGTTATTGGGCGTTGGTTGCTTCCGTCAACATTCATTACCCAAATATTGTCTCCACCGTCTTTATCGCTAGTGTAAGATATGTATTTGCCATCTGGCGAAAATCGAGGTTGTACTTCAAAAGCCATTCCACCGGCGAGCAAAGTCGCTTTTCCACCTGTAATTGGCATTTTGTAAATGTCTCCTAACAAATCAAAAACAATCATTTTTCCGTCTGCGCTAACATCTAAATTCATGTAGGTGCCTTCGTTGGTGGTAAAATTGATGCTTTTGCTCGGACCCGTTGGTTTTTCAATATTCCATTTATCGTCTTTTTGTTGAGCTAACGAGGTGGCAGATAAAACAAGAAAGAAAGACGCGATGTAAAGTATATTTTTCATTATATGTGATAAAACGGTCGCAATTTATGAAATTTAAATTTCGGACGGTCAGCTGGCTAGTTAAGTGATTGCTTTTTTTACAATGAGTGCGCTCCGCAATAAGCGTACAAATTATTTTAATCGGCGAAAGCCTTACGTTAAAAATCATAAATATTCACTTTCTTTGTTTTTAGAGCTACCATGTCAAGTAACGATATTTTAAAACAATTTTGGGGATACAATGAGTTTAGACCTTTACAGTCTGAAATTGTTGATGCTGTGCTCGCCGGAAAAGACACATTAGCGCTATTGCCCACCGGTGGCGGAAAATCCATCTGCTTTCAGGTACCAGCCATGGCCATGGAAGGGATTTGTATTGTGATTTCACCATTGATTGCACTCATGAAAGATCAGGTAGAAAACCTAAAACACCGTGGAATTAACGCTATTGCGATAGTTTCTGGAATGGGAAAACGAGAAATTGATATTGCGTTGGATAATTGTATTTACGGCGATGTTAAATTCTTGTACCTATCGCCAGAAAGGTTACTTTCTGATTTGGTAAAAGAGCGCATCAAATACATGAAAGTGAATTTGTTAGCTGTTGATGAAGCGCATTGTATTTCGCAATGGGGTTATGATTTTCGCCCGCCTTATTTGCACATTAAGGATTTTAGGGCAATCCATCCCAATGTTCCTGTTTTAGCGTTAACAGCTTCCGCAACGGAAAAAGTGCAGTTGGATATTATTGAAAAGCTGGAGTTTAAAGAGAAGAATATCTTTAGGAAAAGCTTTGAGCGAAACAATTTGAGTTACTCTGTTATCAACCAAGAGAACAAACTACAGAAGCTTCTAGATATTTGTAAAGGTGTAGCCGGTAGCGGGATTTTGTACGTAAGAACGAGGAAGGATACCGTAGAACTCGCAAAATACCTTAATCAACACCAAATTCCAGCGCAATACTATCACGCCGGTTTAGATTTGGATGAACGAGCCGAAAAACAAACAGCTTGGATTACCGACCAAGTAAAAGTAATGGTTGCCACCAATGCCTTTGGGATGGGCATTGATAAACCCAACGTTCGTTTTGTGGTGCATTATGAAATACCAGAAAGTTTGGAAGCTTACTACCAAGAAGCCGGTAGGGCAGGGCGAGACGAGCGGAAGGCTTACGCGGTAGTTTTGTTTCAGCCGAGAGACAGGCTCAATTTTGAAAGGCGATACGAACAGAATTTTCCATCGCCAGACGAGATTAGAAAGACCTATCATTTTATCTGTAATTATCTCCAAATACCTTTTGAAGCAGGTGGGGGAATCACTTACGAGTTCAATTTGGCAGATTTTTGTTCTAAATTTCAATTGGATGTTTTGAGTGCAATTAGCGCTATAAAATTTTTAGAGTATAACGACTATTTTGTGCTTAACGAAAGTGCGTTGATGCTTTCGCGGATTCAGTTTATTGTGAATGGCGAAGATTTATACCGTTTTCAGGTGGAGAATTCTAAGTTTGATGGTTTTATTAAATCGATATTGAGAGCCTACGGCGGTGCGTTCGATCAATTCATCAACATTAAGGAGATGGATTTGGCTAAAAAGAACAACCTTTCTAAACCGATGGCCATAAAATACTTGCAGGAACTGGATAAACTGGAAATCATAAGCTATCAACAACAGACTAACCAACCGTTGTTAAGTTTTATTAAGCCAAGGTTTAAAACCGAGGATTTATTGATTGATAGAAAATACTTGGAAGACCGAAAAGAAAATTACCGGTTGAAGATGTTAAGTGTTTTGGCGTTTGTGGAAAAGGAAAAATGCCGTAGTATTCAAATTTTAGAATACTTTGATGAAACTGATGTTAAAAAATGTGGCATTTGTGATGTTTGCCTGGCGGAAAAACGGAGTGAGCTGATCAATTTGGAGTCATTGATGACTTCCGCAATACTCAACCATTTAAAAACACAGCGCTCAGATACCAGTAAATTACTGTCAATTGTAAAAAAAGGTAGTGAGAAAGAGAAACTCAGCTTGATTAGAACGTTGTTAGATGCCGGTGTAATTAAAAAAACTGAAAAGGAATACCATCTCTAACGTTTATGTAGTAAATGGTAGTAGTAAAGCTTATAAACGGTAATCAGCAAGGTTGAACCAATTGGGATGTTCAAAAACAATAATTCTTTAGCTTTTCGCAATACCTCATCAAGCCTGATCGAAAGTAAGAACGTAAGTCTGAATCTGCGTAATTTTCGATAAAAAGCAGAAACATTTACTTCCTTCTCCAGGCGCCAATCTCTGTTTGTATCAATCAATTTTTTAAGGTTTTTTAGCGCTTCCTCCATATCGTTCACAAACTCTTCGTTAGTTTTTAGCTGGCTGTGAACTACAGGATTGTTTGTTTTTACAATCTCCAATCCCAAACGCCTTGCTCCCAAGCCAAATACAACATCCTCGTAGCCGTAGGTTTTAATTCCCTCATCAAAAACGAGAGAAGAAAAGACAGTTATTGGCAACATGAAGTTGTTTGATTGAAAATGGGACGCAGCAAACTGCTCTACCTGCGAGCCATACTTATAATGGAGAAAATATTCGGGCGTCGGCTGTTGGTTTGAATACAATCTACCACCACAAATAATTTTATCGCTACGATTTTTTAAGTAATCTGCAATAAATGTTTCACTGATGATTTCTGAATCGGCATCTAAAAAAAGTAGATGTGGATACTGTGCTTTGCTTGCTAAAAAGTTTCTGATGGCAGAACGACCAATATTCTCCTTGAGGAAATACTTTTTAAACTCTGGAAGCGCAAACGCTTCTAAGTATTGTTTTTTATCTGGCAGAGAAGCATCATCTGCAATAATTATTTCAAACTTAATTTCTGCGAGTTTGGCTTGCCTGAATAAGTTTTGAAACAAAGTGGGGTTAACAAAATTATAGTGCGGGATGCAAATGCTTAGCATAGGATGCTGGGTTACGTAAAAACAAAAAAACCTAACTTAAAATAAGTCAGGCTTTGTTTTTTAGCAAATAGTGTAATGACTATCCGTTTTTCTTAGATGTAACTTCGTTACGAATGTCTTGTGCTAAAACCTTAGTTTGTTGCATTGCATTACGTAATCTTGTTCCTGCAGCTTTGTTTCCTTTTTCAAAGAACGCCGTTGCGTCTGCTTCCGCTGCACCTAAAAGTGCCTTCAACTCGTTAAATTTGTCCATTTTGTATGTTTATTTGATGATTAATTATTCGTTTAAAACGAAGATATTTAAATTTTATCATAATATGCAAGTACTTTAACAATTAAATAGCACTATTTTTTATTTTTCTTCGGCGTCAGTGTCCTTTTTAGGCTTATCCTTGACGATGTAAAGCTCTTCCGGCAACTCCATTATCGGCATTTTTTTGCCTTGTCGCTGTTCTAATTTGCGAATTTGGCTTAATTCTAAATCTGTGCAAAAAGTTATTGCTAACTGATCGTTTGGAGTGTCACTGCGCACTAGAACCCGCTGTGTGTAGGTTATCTCCTTTTCCGGGATGTCAAAATGGATGATGCAAGGGAAATCCGAAACTTTTAATTCTTCCACATCTTCATTCGCAACAATCAAAATCCTACTCTTTGTGGAAGACTTAAAATCAGACAATTGGTTAAAAGAATTATCTGTAAAATTAGCATAGTTAAAAACAGCAATTTCGTCGTTAAAATCTTTTGCTAACGTTTTGTGAACGGTTTCTGCAGTAAAACGACTGTTTACAAACAACAACACCTTGTCAAAAACCTCTTTATCTTCCATCAATAACTGAATTAGATAAAGCTTTGTTCCAAAATTAGGAACGTGATACAGCAGTTGCTCCACGGTGTTTAACTCGCTCTCGCCCAAATCATCTACCTCTATTATATTCGCCAATGGCATAAAACCTGTGTAAAGCTTCTCCAGTCTTTCATGAAAAACTGACGAACAAACCAAAAACTGTGATTTTTTAATTCCTCTTGCCAATTCTGCGGTAGGTAAAGTCAGCCCTTTTTTTATGATGGTTTCAGCATCATCTACTACAAAAAGTAAGATTTTATTGAGGTTTAAACCGAGTTTTAAGTAGGCGGCTCTTGCTCTGTCTGGCGTAGCGACAATAATGTCCACGCCGTCCGTTAATTCCAAAACTTGCTGATCCAAACTGCCACCATCTGCAAAAAGCCCTAAAAATCTTAAATCTCTGTTTCTGTTTAACGTGTGGAACTGGTCTAAAACTTCCTCGCCACTCTCAATATCTGGCACTAAATAAAGAATACGAGGCGCAATTTCTTCTGTGTAAGTTATTTTATTTAGAGATGCTAGTATGCAAGTAGTGGTTTTTCCGCAACCATCTGGGCCTATAGCCAAAATATCTTGACCACCATGTAGCCTCGGAAATAAAATTGTTTGTAGTTCCGTCGGACTTAAATAACCATTGTTGGTCATGGAAGTAAGCAAAGATTTGCTCAGTTTTAATTTATCTAATGTTGCCATATTAATTGCGAAAGTACGGTTTTTGAGCGGTTTTAAGGGTAAGTTTCTTTACCGTGATTTTTTAAAAATCTAAAAAGAAAAAAGGGAAGAGATTGTGCTGATGCGTTTTATAAGAAGAGCGAAAGAGGAGATTCGAACTTGCGAACCCAACCTTGGCAAGGTTTTGCTCTAACCCGACAGCTATCGGGATGAGCTACTTTAGCTTGTGTTTTTTGCGCT
>JBBSTQ010000125.1:0-8638 GCA_038235745.1 Sphingobacteriales bacterium | reverse complement strand
TGGTGCGCCATAATAGTCAACCATAATACCAGCCAACATTGCCGGGCTAGCTTTACCAGCTCTAATTTTAAGAAACTCGGCATCGGTATGGGCAATTGCTTTGGCCATAGATTCTTTTGCCTCGTCAAGCTCCATTTTTATGAACTCATTCATGGTTTTAAAAATTTATATATTCTATTATCTTACCAAGGTACCAATGGCCTCGCCTTGCATTAACTTCATCAAATTGCCTTGTTTGTTCATGTCAAACACAATAATAGGCAAGCTGTTTTCATCACATAACGTAAAAGCTGTCATGTCCATTACGTTCAACTCCTTATCATAAACTTCATTAAAAGTTAAGTTGTCAAACTTTGTTGCATTGGGGTCTTTTTCAGGATCGGCAGTGTAAATTCCATCTACTCGTGTACCTTTTAAAACTACATCTGCTTTAATTTCAATTGCTCTTAAAGCAGCTGCAGAGTCTGTAGTAAAATACGGATTTCCGGTTCCTGCGCCAAAAATTACAACACGTTTTTTCTCTAAATGACGCATCGCTCGGCGGCGAACGTAGGGCTCACAAATTTGCTCCATCTTAATGGCGGATAACAATCGAGTGTAAACCCCTAAAGTTTCCAAAGCATTTTGTAAGGCCATAGAGTTGATCACTGTCGCTAACATCCCCATATAATCAGCTTGCGCTCTGTCCATTCCAGATTTTTCGGCGCTTAATCCTCTAAAAATATTTCCTCCACCAACTACAACTGCAACTTCTACTCCTAGTAATTGTACGGCTTTTATTTGTTCTGCGTACTGAAGCACTCTTGCGTTGTCAATTCCGTAGGACTGGTCGCCCATTAACGATTCGCCGCTTAATTTTAAAAGGATTCTTTTATACTTCATGTTTTCAGCTAAAAATTTTTGGATAGGATGAAATGCTTAGTCTTCTTCTCAGTTTTTTTAAGATATGAATGCTTGTACATTTCATTTTAGGGAATTTTGTCAAAAATATGAAAATTATTGTGTGTTCAGGAATTCAATTGAATTTTAAAAACGCAGAGCCTAATGCCCGTGTCCTCCGCCTTCTTCCTCGGTATTTTTCAATTGGCTCAGCAAATCGTAAGCGCCTTTTAAAACAACCTTCTTTTTTTGCCAATCTGCAATCGAAGAAACATCCACGTGAGTGTAGCCTAATTCGGTTACAAAAGCCATTGTTTTTACCATCTCAAAATGATGCTCTTTATCTTTTGCATTATATTCTCCCGCCGCAAAAAAAATGTATTTCTCTCCATCAAAATCAACAATTGCCTCATTTGGTAGCGATGGAACTTTCTCCGCTCCACTTTCTACCAAAGCGGTAAGGTACATTCCTGGCAATAATTGTGAGTCTTCCTGGTCAAGGTGGCAGTGGATATTCACGGTTCGCTCTGCACTAATTTCTCTACCGATTAAATACACTGTGGCCATACGTTCTTTGGTTTCATTGGCTAAAGTAAATCGAACTTTTTGGCCGATTTTTAGCTTTTGAATATCTTTCTCATAAATCGTTAACTCAGCGTGGAGATGTTCTGTATCGGCAATTTCAAAAAGCACATCACTTGGGTTCGCCATTGCGCCAATGTTGGTATGCACTTCCGTAACATAGCCGCTAATAGGCGAGTAAAGATTAATTGTGTTTACCAAATTACCCTTATCTAGGTTCCCGATATTAACGTTCATCAGCTTTAATTTGCTTTTTGCAGCGCCGAGTCTAGCCTTTAAAATCTGATATTCACTCGCCGCTTTCTGTAGTGATTTTTTGGCGTTTACTTCTTCTTTTGCTAATGCTTGCTGCCGTTCGTATTCTTCTTTTTGATACGCCAACTGACTTTTGATTTCCAAATAACTCTGTTGAATTTCCAAATAATCTGGATGCTCCAATACTGCAACAACTTCGCCTTTTCTTACTTTTTTACCTTGAAGCATTTTAGTGCTTTTTAGTATCCCTGCAAATGGTGTAGATATGGAAACCTTACTTTGAGGAGGCAAATCCAACAGCCCGTTAACCGTGATTGTGCCGCTTAAAGACCGTTCTGTAATTGTGCCCAATTCAATTCCGGCAGTTTGATATTGCTCTGTGGTTAATGCAACTTCATTTTCGTTGTGCGCCTCTTCGGTTTTAGAATGTTCCTCGTGTTCTTCGGTATGCTCTTGCTTTTGACCACAAGCCACCACTGTTGAAATAAGGAAAGATAACGCAAAAATTTTATATGTTAATTTCATGATTTTTATTGATTAGGGAAACCCAATAGATAACTAACTTGTGTAATATCTTGATTTAGATTTTTGAGCGCCAACAAATAGTTCTCCTTCATTTCTATTACGCTCTTTAAATTTAAAAGATATTCTTGATAGCTTATTTCTCCACTTTGATAAGCCATTTTACTGTTCCTCTCAATTATTTTAAGGTTTGGAAGCGCAGATTCCTCATAATAAGCTACCGTTTTTTGTTGGCGTAAATAAGCTGCGTAGCTTTGCTGAAGTTGACTGCTTATCTGTTGCTTAGTAGCTTCTAAGTTTTTATCAGCGATACTTTTTTGGATCTCGGCAGACTTTATTTTTGAGCGATAATTTCCGTAAAACAACGGGATTGATAAGCCTAAGTTCACGCCTTGAAAGCGTTTATCACTCCCAAAAAATAATTGTTGCCCGTTTATATCTTGTGTTCCGATAAGTGATTGATTGAAATAGCCAATTTTGATATCAGGGAGCATCTTAGCAACTTCCACAGATTTTTCTTTATCCGCTACAGCTGATAGTTTTGCTTTTTGGATCAAAAGAGGATTCTGCTTCAACGCAATCGTATCTAAAAGAATTGACGCACTCCTATTTGAGAATCCTTTTTCAGCGATATCAATACGATAACTGACCCCTAAAAATGTTTTCAATTTACTCAACTCAATAGCGATGTCGCTTTCGTTTTGTGATGCCTGATTTTGAAACTCCAGCAATTGCGTATTAGCGGTAGTACTTTCTAAAAGTGTGCTTTCGCCGGTTTTGTAGCGTAAATCAGCAGATTTTTTAAACCCATTAAATATGGTGTCTACTTGTTTGAAAAGGGTTTGCTTTGCATACAGATAAACCAAATTTTGGTAGTTAGAAATTACCTGATATTGCAAATCATTTTCTGTAATCCCCTGCTGTGTTTTAGACTGTTCAACTCGGGCATTAGCCAAACCTTTGTTTGCGCCAAACAGCGTAGGAAAAGGAAACGTTTGCGAAACAGAAAAGTGACTGTCATTTTTGGCGTTACTATTATTTTGACCGTACTGCAGCCCAAATTCGGTTTTTGAAATCACGGTAGCACCCATTTTTTGATTCTCTGCTAACAAAACCTCCAAATCTGCCGACTGTAAATTCGGATTGTTTTGTTTTGCAATTTCAATGGCTTGTTGCAAAGTGACTTTCTGCGTTTGGGCATTTGTAGAAAAGCAAAGCATCGCGAAAAGCAAAGTAAGGGCAGCGGTAATCTTTGGTGTTTTATTAGCACCGTATTTTTCTACCAAAATATACAGCACTGGCAAAACCAAAAGTGTTAACAGCGTTGCAGTAAGCAAACCTCCAATAACAACCGTTGCTAAAGGTTTCTGCACGACTGCCCCGCTACTGTTTGATAAAGCCATCGGTAAAAAACCTAGTGAAGCTACCAATGCGGTTAGCATTACTGGCCTTAAGCGAACAGTTGTTCCAACCTTCACTATTTCTACCAAATCCGTCATTCCTTCTTTTTTGAGTCGGTTAAACTCAGCAATTAAAACTATGCCGTTTAAAACTGCCACACCGAAAAGAGCAATAAAGCCGACGCCCGCAGAAATACTAAACGGCATTCCACGCAAACCAAGAGCGAAAATTCCGCCGATGGCAGATAAAGGAATTGCGGTAAAAATTAACAGTGCATGTTTCACAGAAGAAAAAGTTAAATACAGTAAAAAGAAAATAAGCAACAGCGCAAAAGGGACTGCAACTCTTAAGCGGGCATTTGCTGCTTCCAAATTTTCAAAAGCCCCACCATAAGTGGGATAATATCCTGGCTCAAACTTAATTTGGTCGCCTATTTTCTCCTGCGTTTCTTCAACAATACTTTTTACATCTCGTCCACGGGTATTAAAACCAACTAGGATTCTTCGTTTTGCGTCATCTCGCTGAATTTGGTTTGGACCCATTTTATAATCAATAGTTGCCACTTGATTTAGAGGGATTTGGTTTCCGTTTTGCGCAGTGATGTAAACATTTTTAATATCATCTAAAGACTGTCGTTTATCTTTGGCTACCCGCACCACCAAATCAAATCGCTTTTCCCCGTCAAACACCAAACCAGCAGACTGGCCAGCAAAAGCCGTGTTGATCACGGTGTTCACATCCTCAATGTTCAGCCCGAAAGAAGCAATTTTTGCTCTATCGAATTTAATGACCACTTGCGGTAAACCCGAAACCTGCTCCACATAAACATCAGATGCGCCTTCAATTCCGTTTACAATTTTGCCGATTTTTTTGGCGTAATCACTCAGTTTTTCTAAATTCTCACCATATACTTTTACCACCACATCCTGCCTTGCACCACTCATCAACTCGTTAAAACGCATTTGTATGGGTTGCTGAAAGCCGTAAGTTACTCCAGGTACATACTGTTGCAGTTTCGCCTGCATTTTTTCTGCAAGCTCCTCACGAGTGTTAGCGCTGTTCCATTCCTTTTTGTCTTTCAAGATAATCATTAAATCACAGGCCTCTACCGGCATAGGATCCGTCGGAATTTCTCCAGAACCTATCTTCCCGACGACTTCTATCACTTCTGGAAAATGTTTTTGCAGTACTTTTGCTGATCTTGTAGCCGCTTCAATGGTTTGCGATAAACTGCTACCGGTAAGCACCCTGGTTTCTACCGCAAAATCTCCCTCATCTAAAGTTGGGATAAATTCGGAACCTAAATTATTGAATATAAACAGCGCCATAACCAGCAACCCGACAGAAATACCTAAAACCAATAGCTTGGCTTTCAACGCAAAGTTGAGCATAGGTTCATAAACCCGCTGAAAAAAGCCAATAATTTTGTCGGATATGTGTCGCTTGTGACTGACTTTTTTATTCAAAAACAAAGCACTTACCATTGGTACGTAGGTTAGCGAAAGTATAAACGCACCAAGAATCGCAAAACTTACCGTTTGTGCCATCGGCCTAAACATTTTTCCTTCTATGCCTATCAATGCTAAAATTGGCAAGTAAACAATCAGGATAATAATTTCTCCAAACGCTGCGCTTGTTCTAATTTTTGACGACGACTGGTAAACCTCCTCGTCCATTTCAGCTTGTGATAAAACAGCTTGCGATTTCCGGATGTTTAGATGGTGCAAAGTAGCTTCCACTATAATCACAGCACCATCTACAATTAACCCGAAATCAATGGCTCCCAAGCTCATCAAATTCCCGCTTACACCAAACAAATTCATCATGGCAATAGCAAAAAGCATCGCTAAGGGGATAACAGACGCCACAATCAATCCCGCTCTAAAATTACCGAGCAATAAAACCAGCACAAAAACAACAATCAGCGCACCTTCCAAAAGATTTTTTGTAACGGTACTAATGGCATTATCCACAAGTTTACTCCGATCCAAAAAAGCCTCAACTAATACGCCTTCAGGTAAGGATTTAGAAATTTGCTCCATCCTCGTTTTTACAACCTCAATTACTTTAGCTGCGTTTCCGCCTTTCAACATCAGAACCAAACCACCTACCACTTCTCCGTCCGCATTACGGGTCATCGCTCCGTATCTGGTTGCGGCGCCAATTTTAACTTCCGCTACATTTTTGATTAAAACTGGTGTGCTGTTTTTGTTGGTTTTTACAACGATGTTTTCTATATCGGCAATGCTGGTTATAATTCCCTCACTTTTAATGAAGTAGGCATTCGGCCTTTTATCAATGTAAGACCCGCCAGTATTCTGGTTATTTTTCTTGAGCGCTTCATAAACATCAGGAATGCTGATATTCATGCTCCTGATTTTCTCTGGATCTAAAGCCACTTCATACTGCTTTAAAAAACCCCCGAAACTGCTCACATCAGCCACGCCAGGCAGCCCTAACAACTGCCTCCGGATAATCCAATCCTGAATAGTTCGGAGCTGGGTAGCATCAAACTTATCTTCGTAGCCTTTTTTTGTGTGGACAACGTATTGGTAAATTTCGCCCAAACCTGTGGTTAACGGTGCCATCTCTGGTTCGCCCATTCCTTCTGGAATTGTTTTTCCGGCCTCGGTTAAACGTTCGCTAACTTGTTGCCTAGCCCAATAAACATCCACGTGTTCTTTAAATACCACCGTTACTACTGAAAGTCCAAATCGGCTAAAAGACCGGACTTCCTCAATATCCGGAATGGTGGCCATTGCCTGTTCTACCGGGAACGTGACAAATCGTTCAATATCTTCTGCGCCATTGCTGGGAGATGAAGTGAGAATTTGTACCTGATTATTTGTGATGTCAGGCACTGCATCAATGGGCAACTGTTTTATAGAATAAGAACCCCAAGCAATGAGCGCTAAGGTTAGAATACTGATAATCAGTTTATTTTGTATGGAGAATTTTATAATTCTATCCAGCATATTTTTTTGTTTAATGATTTTGAAGGGAAAATATAATCTCCTTAAACTAAATCTGTGTGTTAGAAAAACCAACTAATTTACAAGTACATCTTTTACCAACAATACCGTCGCTTTATTGAGTGTAAAAAGCAAGCATCAAGATAATTTAGGATTCATATTCCGAAATAATAGATCAAACGACACTAGCAATTGACTTTTCGGTTGTAGAAAAAGAGATAAAATATTTTTGAAAGATAGTTTAAACCAACTGTGGCGGTTGCCAAATGGGTAAGGTAATTTGATGTAAATAACCTGGCGTAAAGGTTGGGTTTTTTATGGATGACTGAGAAAGAAAAGGTATACTGAACGCTTGAAGCGCTACATTTGCCCTTACTGAACAGCAAGCGCAATAGCAAAAAGGACTACATCCATCTTCTTGACTATGCTGATGATCATCGGTTTTTTGAAAAGCAACATCGATGCTTGTTTCCTTCGAAATGAGTTCATCAGCACATGGTTTAAAATTCATGGCTAAAATCAGAAGCATTAGTATAGATGAAAAAATTTTCATTAGTTCAAAAGTACGATAAAAATTTAGTTTATACCGATGATATCACCGTAGGTCTGCTTCATTTTAGACACGCTTAATTTTTCACAACTTCAATCTGAAACATTTTATCCCACTTTTTACCGGTAACAAACAGGCGCTTTCCAGCTTTATCGTAAGCGATACCATTCAGTACGTCTTGTTGCGGGTCTTCTAATTCTCCATGAGGCAGACCCATCATGTTTATGTAAGCTTCTACCGCACCTGTTTGTGGATTAATGATAGCGATAAGTTCCGAAGTATATATGTTTGCATACAATTTTCCGTCAATCCACTCCAATTCGTTTAGCTGAGTAACCGGACCTTTATCATCGTAAACCTCAATTCTCCCCTTTGGCAAATAACTGTCTTTGTCTAGCTTATAAATAGTGTTGCTGCCATCCGTATTGTAAATGGTTTCCCCGTCGAAAGTTAAACCCCAACCTTCAGTCGCATGGTTGTAAGGAAACGTCTTTAACAGTTTAAAAGTAGTCTTATCATATTCAAATCCCACCTTCTCTTTATAAGTCAACTGAATAATCTTATCCCCAATCACAGTTATTCCTTCCGCAAAATATTGTTTGTCAATATCTTTTTGTTGCAGAACCTTTCCAGCTAGACTCACTTTTCTTAAGCTTGAATTTCCGTAGTCACCAGCACTTTCGTAAAAAACGCCGTCGTGAAACTCCAAGCCCTCCACATACGATGTGGTAGAATGTGGGTAAGTGTTTAAAATTTTATAGCTGTAGTTAGCGGGTTTGGTAGCACTAACCAAAACAATATTCGTTGTAGCTTCTTCAACAACCCCGTTTCTGTAAATTTTGGCTGTAACTAAACGACTACCCAACGGAAAGTTGTTGGTTGCCAAATTGTAAATGGAAGTATCGAGTTTAACAGCAATTTTAGTGGTATCAATATAGTATTGAACTGAATCAACCAAGCCATCTGAATAATTAAGTTTTAAGCTTAATTGCTCCCCTGATTTTACGACATCGCCAGTTTCCGGACTTAAAAAGTAAGTTGAGCCACTGTTTTCAGCACCATCTTGCTTACAAGAATAGAACACAACGGATGTAAAGAAGACAGCAATTAAGGTTGAATATTTGATAGTCATTTTATAAAAACGTGATTTACGCTAAAATAATACAATTTTTAATATCCATCTAATAAAGGTTAAGTGCGACACGCGAGTTTATCAACCCTCAGATGTAGAGACTGAAGCAGGAATCTACTCCCAAAACACAAAATTTATTAGTTAAGAGTACCAACAAAAAAATTGACCCATGACCAATTATTGAGCGCTGAACAAATATCCTCAAATTAAAGTAGGAGACAAAGTTAAGTTTTAACATTTAACTTTGTCGTCCTCTCACACCACCGTATGTACTTACGTGTACGGCGGTTTCCTTAAAGTGATTTACAAAACAACTTCTGGTAATTTAGTGTTAAGCTGTAAAAG
>JBBSTQ010000124.1:0-8676 GCA_038235745.1 Sphingobacteriales bacterium | reverse complement strand
GTAGCATCATTTATCAAGCCCACGTTAATTGCGGTACTTGAGCCTACCGTTCTTTCAACAGATTTCATACCAATGAAAGTGAATATCAAGGTAGAATTTGCTGGTACAGATATAGCATAGATTCCCTCGGTGTTTGTTTGGGTTGCTTTTGTTCCGCCTTTTACAGATACCGTAACACCGGGAATAGGCATACCATCATCATTAGCGGTTACTTTTCCGGTCACTTGCTTTTCTTGAGCAAAAATTTGCATCGAAAACAACAAGAGCCCAAAGGCCATAGCAGTTAGTTTCAATCTCATAATTCAGATTTTGGTGTAAATAAAATTAGGCTGAGCCTTTAATTGGTTTTAATAATTACCAAGGTACGGATAATATATTAAAAATGCGTTTTTATGCAGACTTTATTTTCTGTCTGTATAAAAACGCATAATCTTCAAAGAGGTTATATAGTTTAGTTTTTAACAAACTTGGTAGTGCTCACTAAAGTACCGTTATTAATTATCCTTAAGATGTAGATACCAGTGTTTAGTCCACTCACATCTAATCTTTTGCCTTGCAACAGTTTGCTGGTATTAATCTCTGATCCGTTCGTAGTAAACAGTTGTACTGTAATTCCTACCGCATCGGCACCAGCAATGTCCACGTAGTTGGTTGTTGGGTTTGGATAAACAGCTAAAGCGTTAGCTCCACCACCAGCTAGCGGGTTTTTGATAGCTTTAACGTCGTAGTATTTGAATGCTCCATTTTTATCTACTTGCTTTAAACGGTAGTAAATTGTGCCGCTTGCAGCAGAATAATCTTGAAAAGAATAGTTTAAAACTTCAGAAGAATTACCACCATTTGCTTTTGTAGTAACAAAACCTATTTTACTAAAATCTGTACTGTTGGTAGAGCTTTCAATATCAAAACCTGCATTATTAGATTCTGATGCTGTAACCCAAGAAAGGGTATTTACATTATTTTTAATGCTTGCGTTAAATGATATTAATTCTACAGGGAGAACATTGATATCAGATAGAGTAGCAGCTATCCCATTATTAGTAGAGAGAAAAAATGTTGTGAATGAACCATCGCTGTTAACTTTGAAGGAAACATCACCGCTACCGTTTCCATTTGTAACATAGCTGGATGTTGCTGCGTACAACGAATCTGTACCGTGGAGTGTAATTGCGGCCTCATTTGTAACGTTTAAAGCCCGCATAACCGTACCTGCTTCAGAGTTATTTCCTCCAGCAAAAACCAAAAATTTATTAGCAGTACCTGTAATATAACGCATCCCTCCGTAACCAATAGAAGCTTGTCCCGCAGTTGTACCATCGGCAATGGTTGTTACAACAGTCCCTGTTCTTACACCACTGGCTGGTGCACTGATTGAAATTCTTCTGGCATTAAAGCCACCGCCGTTTATCCAAATATCCGAATTTACGCCCGTACCAACTGGCTCAACAACGCGGTTAGCCCATTGTAGATTAGTTGGAGTTGAAGTCATTGTCACTTTACTTTCTGTGGTGAAAGCTGTGCCATTGGTTGTATTTAAAATGTAAATACTAAAAGCGTTTGAGGCTGTACCTGCCCCACTCGCATAAAGGACAGTGTTTGCTCCTGTTCCACTTAAACCAAAACTATCGCCACAACGTTCAGTAGTTGTGAAACTTGCGCATTCAACCGGAGGAGAGGTTTGGCTTGCCCATCGATAAATTTTACACGCATTAGTAGCGCCAGTAGCAAGCGATATACCGTAAATTACACCGTCTGCATCAACTCGGATTTTATTAAACTTGAAGGATTCACCACCTAAGCCTATTAAACTAAGTGTACCTTCTTGCGCACCCGTTGCTGCGTTTAGGATATAAACATTAGAATTTCTACTAGACACCAAAAGCTTGTTGGTTGCAGGATTGTAAGCTAAGGAAGCTACATTGTTGGCGTTATTTACAGCGTCTAACCAAGAGTAAGTTGTGCCATCTGCAACTGCTCGCCAAGTTCTAGTAAATTGGGCAAAAACATTTAATTGGACTAATAAAATAGTCGTTAAAAAAAGTAATGATTTTTTCATGATTTTAATTTTAAATGGTTAATAAATAGTTAAAGTGAGGTGCTTTTTAACAAGCACAATTATTTTTATATTTTTTAGCAAACGTTCTCCGCTAATACCTACCGTTTGATACTGGGTTTATAGCTGATTATTAAATCTATTCTGTAATTATTATCACTGTTTTTTTTACCTAACAATTCTTACTCTGCGTATTCATGATGTTTGTATAAGGTCGATTGAATCGCTGTCTCTTAAAGTGAATCTTAATTTAAATAATGTAGCCATCCAAGTCGCAATTAACCCCCATTTTGGGTTTGACTTTTCAAATAGCTCTGTGGAGGCTATAAAGATTAATGCGCAAAAAACAACACTTACCTTCATAAACTAGTTAATTATTAAGCTGTAAGATAATAATAAAAAAATTTAAAAAGCTATTTTTTGCAATTTTTTTTAAAAAACGTCAAGAAAACGCAATAGCAAGTATTGAATGACTGTAGGAAAATTGTGGGAATGGATTAGCTATCTTAGCTATTTGAAAGTCTTTAAGGAAGATTTTTTATGAAATTTATGACGCACAACGCAAACCGAAATTTGCAAATAGATTTTAGAAATTCTGTAATCGTTGCTCCTATAAGAGCATAAATCAGAAGAATTCGCTTGTTTGTGGCAAAACTAAAATACGAGAGAAGTTGAGTTTAGAAAGCTCGAGGAGTTTTGTTCCGCAAAAAAAATTCTGAGAATCAATTACCGTTAGTAAATTTTAAAAACTTCGCTTTTTGAACTGTTTTTTTTAGGAATTTCCCAAACGGAAATAATTTTTATTCTTATTTCGCTATTACTACCATTTACATTTATTCTGTTGATAGTAAGCTATTTCAGAAAAAGCCAGAGATTAAAACAAGAACAAATTGAGCTTCTTAAAAAGATAGCAGCAAAATAAAAGACAGTTTATTTCGATAGCATCACATTCTGCAAAGCTGCTTCCTCAAACAACGTTTTTAAATGTGGTGTAAAAAGACTTTGACGCAATGCGTCTGCGTGTCTGAGGTGGTGCATATCAGAACCGATGAAATCAATCATCATGTTATCAACTAATTGCTCTGCTATTTTTTGGGTTTGCTTGCCATAATAGCCAGCCAGTGAAATGGTGTTTAACTGAAAATAGCAGCCAAATTCCCTTATTTTATAATAATTTTCTATAGAAACCAAATACGGATAACGTTCGGGGTGCGCTAAAATCGGCTTTAAGCCCTTATCATTTAGCTTTTGGATAATGTCTTTGATGTTGTTGGGGTAGTTGATATAAGACAGCTCAAACAAAATATAATCGCCACCCATCGTCATCAGGTTTCCTTTATTGATTTTGGTTTCAAAAGTCTCGTCGAGGTAATATTCTGCAGCAGCTTCAATGGGCATATCAATATTTTGCTTTACCAATTCTTCCCGCAGTTCATCTAAAGCTCTATTAATCGTATCGGGCGTGTTGCGGTAATAATCCGCCATGATGTGTGGAGTTGCAATCAGTTTTTTAAAGCCCAATTGCTGAAAACGTTTCACCATCATGATAGACTCCTTCACGGTTGGTGCGCCATCATCAATACCGGGAAGAACATGCGAATGCATATCTATCCCGATATTGCTAAAATCAAATTCTGGTATTTTTTTCTTTTGTTTAAAAAGACCGAACATTTATCTGTTTTGGTATTGCTCTTCGTAATAATGCTGATAATTACCAGAGGTAACGTTATTCAACCACTTTTCGTTTGCCAAGTACCAATCAACCGTTTTTTCTAAACCTTCTTCAAACTGTAAACTTGGTTCCCAGCCTAAATCATTTTTAAGTTTGGTGGCATCAATAGCGTAACGTAAATCGTGGCCAGCTCTATCTGTAACGTAAGTAATCAGCTTTTCTGATTCTCCTTCTTTGCGACCTAACTTGTTATCCATCACTTTGCACAAAGTACGGATTAAATCGATGTTTGTCCATTCATTATGGCCGCCAATGTTATAAGTTGTGCCAGATTTTGCCTTGTGGAAAATTACATCAATTGCTCTTGCATGGTCTTCAACCCAAAGCCAATCTCTAATATTTTCTCCTTTTCCGTAAATGGGGATGGCTTTATTCTGCTGGATATTATGGATAGAAAGCGGAATCAATTTCTCTGGAAAATGGTTTGAGCCATAATTGTTAGAACAGTTAGATATCACACAATCCATTCCGTAAGTATCAAAATACGCCCTTACAAAATGATCTGAACTTGCTTTTGAAGCAGAATACGGCGAATGCGGATCGTAAGAAGTTTCTTCGGTAAACATTTCTGTTCCTTCGCCTAAAGCGCCATAAACTTCATCCGTTGAAACATGATAGAAACGTTTTTTGTCGTAATCGCCTTTCCAGGTTGTTCTGGCAGAATTCAAAAGATTTACCGTACCCACAACGTTCGTCATTACAAATTCGGTTGGATTTGTAATTGAACGATCTACATGGGATTCTGCGGCCAAGTGAATTACGGCGTCAAAATTCTCTTGCTCAAATAAATTCTGTATAAAAGGCGCATCAACAATATCGCCTTTTACAAACTTGTAATTTGGCAACGTTTCAACATCAAGCAGGTTTTCAAGATTACCTGCATAAGTCAACTTATCCAAGTTTACTATCTGATAATCTGGATAAGTATTCACAAACCGCCTTACAACGTGTGAACCGATAAATCCGGCTCCGCCGGTGATAAGTATTTTCATGTTCGAGTATCAAGTATCAAGTATTGAGTATCAAGTATCAAGACATATCGCATGGCGACTTTGTAGGCTCTTGATACTTGATACTAAAATCTTATGTCTTACTAAAAAGGATTCTTCTGTATGTATTTTTCCCATTCCCATGCAGACTTCATCATGTCATCTACATTTAGTGCGGCTTTCCAGCCTAGTTCTTCTTCTGATTTGGTCACATCGCCATAAATCTTTTCGATGTCACCTTCTCTACGTCGGCCAATTTGATAGTTCAATTTTTCGCCAGTCGAATTTTCGAACGCTTTAATCACTCCTAAAACCGTAGTTCCGTTTCCTGTACCGATATTGAAAACCTCGTAATTGTTGACCGAAGCGCCTGTTTCCATACGTTTGATAGCGGCAACGTGAGCTTTCGCCAAATCAACTACGTGAATATAATCACGAATGCAACTTCCATCTTCAGTATCATAATCATTACCAAAAACAGTGATTTTTTCTCTTTTGCCGATGGCTGTCTGTGTTACAAAAGGTATTAGATTTTGAGGAACTCCGATAGGCAATTCGCCAATTAAAGCGGTTTCATGTGCGCCAACCGGATTGAAATATCTTAACGCAACAATATTGTAATTCTTATTTACCGCTGCGGTTTCTGCCAAAATTTCCTCTGCAATTTGCTTGGTATTTCCGTAAGGAGATTCTGCTTTTTTAATTGGAGCTGCTTCTGTAACCGGCAACGTATCCGGCTGACCGTAAACTGTGCAACTTGAAGAAAATACGAAATTGATGTTTTTCCCTTTATATGGAGTCAATAAGTTAATTAGTGAAAAAAAGTTGTTTTTGTAATATTCTAAAGGTTTTTGAACTGATTCGCCGACTGCTTTATACGCTGCAAAATGAATGATCCCAGTAATATCTGGATTTGCATTTAAGAAATCAGCCGTTTTAGCTTCATCACATAAATCAAACTCATGAAATTCTGGTTTGTAACCGATGATTTTCTCAATCTGATCTAAAATCTTAATGGATGAATTAGAAAGGTTGTCCACAATTACTGGCGTATAGCCTGCATTGTAAAGTTCCACAACAGTGTGCGAACCAATAAATCCCGTCCCACCGGTTACTAAAATCTTATTTCCCATTGCTTATTTATTATAATTCGTAAAATCTTTATGATCTATTTTATCCAACTGTTCTTTGGTTAAGGTTTTAAAATATTCGTAGGTAATTTTCAAACCTTCCGCTCTGTTTACCTTTGGCTCCCAGTTTAAAATTGCCCTTGCTTTGGTAATATCAGGTTGACGTTGCCTTGGATCATCCTGTGGTAATGGCTTGTAAATTACCTTCTGGCTAGTTCCTGTTAGTTTGATGATTTCTTCGGCAAACTGACCGATGGTAATTTCATCAGGGTTACCGATGTTCATTGGCTGCGCATAATCAGACAGCAATAACCTGTAGATACCTTCCACCAAATCATCCACATAGCAGAAAGAACGAGTCTGAGTTCCATCGCCGAAAACCGTTAAATCCTCTCCGCGTAAAGCCTGACCAACAAATGCTGGTAAAACTCTGCCATCGTTCAATCGCATCCTTGGGCCATAAGTATTGAAAATTCTCACAATACGAGTTTCAACACCGTGGAAAGTGTGGTATGCCATGGTAATTGCTTCTTGGAAACGCTTTGCTTCGTCATAAACTCCACGTGGACCAACAGGGTTTACGTTGCCCCAATATTCTTCTGGCTGTGGATTAACCGCTGGATCTCCGTAAACTTCGGATGTTGAAGCGATGATCAATCTTGCGTTTTTAACTCGGGCCAGACCCAATAAATTATGGATTCCCAAAGAACCAACTTTCAAAGTCTGGATAGGGATTTTTAAGTAGTCAATAGGACTTGCTGGCGACGCAAAATGTAAGATATAATCCAACTCGCCAGAAACGTGAACAAACTTAGAAACATCGTGGTTGTAAAACTCGAAATTCTCTAATTTGAACAAGTGTTCGATATTAGCTAAATCGCCGGTAATCAGGTTATCCATGCCTATTACGTGGTAACCTTCTCTAGTAAATCTATCGCAAAGGTGCGATCCTAAAAATCCGGCTGCACCGGTAATTAATACTCTTTTTTTCATCGGTTGTTCTGTTTTTTTTGGTGATGAACCGATCATGGTTTGCTAATCAGTGCCTTGCGGGTTTTGGCAAAATCATTATGGTTTCATCTTTCAAATTTTTTTATACTTTAACTTCTGCCCTGCCTATGCTGTTGTAATAAAATCCTAAGTCGATCATTTTATGTAAATCGTACAGGTTTCTGCCGTCAAAAATAACCTTTGCTTTCAATCTCGCTTCAATTTGTTTAAAATCAGGATTTCTAAATGCCTGCCATTCTGTAGCGATGATCAACGCGT
Source organism: Sphingobacteriales bacterium (assembly GCA_038235745.1). GTDB lineage: Bacteria > Bacteroidota > Bacteroidia > Sphingobacteriales > Sphingobacteriaceae > Pseudopedobacter. Next base: position 1,503 of record JBBSTQ010000124.1, on the reverse strand, counting down.
CAGCTCCGTCTAAAGCATCGTAAGCAGTATCAGCGAAAGCCAAGATATCCCCTTTCATTTTTCTTACGTTTTCCATCCCTTCTGGGTCGTAAGCTACAATCTTTGCACCTGCTTTGGTCAATTCATCAATGATATATAATGCTGGCGCTTCTCTAATATCGTCAGTTTCTGGTTTAAAAGCCAAGCCCCAAAGTGCGAACTTTTTACCTTTTACGTCGCCGCTGTAATATTTCATCATTTTTTCAACGATTTTTAGTTTTTGCGTTTGGTTAACTTCCATAACAGCATCTAAAATCTTGAAATCGTAGTTATATTCTTTGGCTGATAAAGCCAAAGCCTGTACATCTTTAGGGAAACAGCTGCCGCCGTAACCAATTCCTGGGAATAAAAATCTTTTTCCGATACGGTCATCAGCTCCAACTCCTTTACGCACCATATCAACATCCGCACCAACTAATTCGCAAAGGTTTGCAACCTCGTTCATAAAGGTAATTTTAGTTGCCAAAAATGAGTTTGCAGCGTATTTGGTTAACTCAGAAGAGCGTTCGTCCATGAAAATAACCGGATTTCCTGAACGTACATAAGGTGCGTAAAGTTCTTCCATTAACTTTTTGGCTTTCTCGCTTCTTGTGCCCACAACCACACGGTCTGGCTTCATAAAGTCGTCAACAGCAACACCTTCGCGTAAAAACTCAGGATTAGAAACCACATCAACCTCCACCAGGGTGTTTTCAGTAAAAGCCGCTTTCACTTTATCAGCGGTACCTACCGGAACAGTAGATTTTGTTACAATCACTTTATAGTCTGTAACCAAATTTGCAATGTCTTTTGCAGCGCCTAAAACGTAGCTTAAGTCTGCTTTACCATAACCGCCCGGAGGCGTTGGCAATGCCAGAAAAATAATCTGTGCATCTTTGATAGCTTCTGCAAGATTGGTGGTAAAGTTTAGCCTGCCTTGCTCAATATTTCTATGGAAAAGAATATCTAGACCCGGCTCGTAAATGGGTAATTCCCCATTTTTCATCTTGTTTACTTTTTCTTCAACAATGTCCACACAAATGATGTCATTGCCTGTTTCGGCTAAACAAGTACCGGTTACTAAACCCACATATCCCGTCCCAATTACTGCTATCTTCATATTAAATTGAGTATTTTTATTAAATTTCTTTAAACTTGACGAAGTTAATAATTCGATACATAAATGCCTATTTTTTATAACATTGCCATTAAAGTTTATTATTTGCTGGTTCTTTTATTTTCGTTTTTCAACAAAAAAGCAAAGCTTTGGATAGAAGGTAGAAAGAATTGGAATGGCAAGTTTAGCCTAAAGCCTACTACAAAAAAAGTGTGGCTACATTTTGCCTCTTTGGGCGAGTTTGAACAGGGAAAGCCTTTGTTGCAAGCAATAAGGCAACAACATCCCAAAAAAGAAATCATCATCACGTTCTTTTCTCCATCTGGTTATGAGATCAGAAAAAACTCCCCATTGGGCGATTATATTCT
>JBBSTQ010000123.1:0-8790 GCA_038235745.1 Sphingobacteriales bacterium | reverse complement strand
TCTTACGGTAAAGTTGGTAATGATAAATTAACTAACGGACAAAGGTTTTTGTACTTAGATGACATTACCATTTTGGGTGGTGGTTACGCATCGAGCTTATCGTTTGGGCAAGCTGTAGCTACAGCTAGACTTAAAAACGAATCATTACAGTGGGAAGTTGCTACAAAATACAACATCGGTTTTGAAATAGAAGTGTTGAATTCACTTTCAGCAACGTTTGACATTTTTAATGAAAATAGAGATAACATTTTAAGAACCCGTGGTACTATTCCATTGCTTAACGGTTTGCCAATAAATTCGTTACCTCCTGTAAACATCGGCGTCGTTGAAAATCATGGTTTTGAGCTGGAGTTAAACTATAAAAAAGCTTTTACCAAAGATTTTTCCCTGATGGCAAGAACCAATCTTTCGTATGCAAGAAATAAGCAGACTTTCGCCGATGAACCCCTACTACCAGATGACTTTGCGTTTAGATACCGCCAACAAGACTACAGAATTGGGCAACAGTTTGGTTATTATGTAGACCGGTACTTTACCAGCGTTGCAGATATTGCAGCATCGCCGATCCAAAGCGTAGGCGCTCATGAATCTCGTCCTGGTGATTTTAAATTTAAGGATTTAAATGAGGATGGCATTGTTGACATTAAAGATCAAGGACCAATAGGTTACTCTAGAGTGCCAGAATACCAATTTGGAGGATCTTTTAGCATTACCTATAAGGATATTGATTTTAGCGCATTGGTACAAGGTGTAACCAATATTTCAAATCTATATGCTGGTGCCGGAACTTTTGAAAGTACAAACTATTACAGCCAACATTTAGAAAGCTGGACGCAGGAAAGATTTGATGCTGGTTTGCCTATTAACTACCCCAGGTTAACTACTGAGGTTTCTCCAAACCACAACTTTAACACATTTTTTGTAAGGGATGCAAGTTATATCCGTATTAAAAATGTGGAATTGGGTTATACCCTGCCAACACAATGGGCGGGTAAAGTTGGCGCAAAAAATATTCGTTTGTATGCAAACGGTCTAAATTTATTTACGTGGGACAGACTACCGACTAAGAATTTTGACCCTGAACTTACAGGAGAGTACTCTTACCCTATCACACGAGTATATAATTTTGGTGTAAACGTTGTTTTTTAAAGAGCTATTATGAAAAAAATATTAATATTATCCCTTGCTGTATTAACATTGGTAATGGGATGTAAAAAGAGTCCACTGGATCAAACACCAGATGGAAAAATCTCACTTGACGATGTTTTCAAAGATAAGGACAGAACAGAGGCTTATCTGAATACCGCTTACAGTCATATCCCTGCCTATTTTTGGTACTATAGCTTCTTTGCATTTTTAGCTGGAACTACTGATGAAGCAGCCGATTCAGACGTTGGAAATAATCAAGGAAACATTGCTTCTGGTTGGAATACCGGCGCATTAAATGCCTCCTATAATCCATTAGAAGCATATGGTGGTCAAGGTAAAGGTATCAACAGGTACGAAACCTATTGGGCAGGGATTAGAGATGCAAATATTTTCTTGTCTAGAATTGATAATGCGGAGGTAAAAAGCGAAGATTATAGGAAAAGGTTTATTGCAGAAGCAAAAGTTCTAAGAGCATTTTATTACTTAGAGCTTATTAAACAATTTGGACCAATGCCAATGGTTGACAAACCGTTTGATAGACCAGTTAATGATCCTTTTGATTACACTACTTTAAAAAGACCCACTTTTCAAGAAAGTGTAGATTTTATTGTAAAGGACTGCAATGAAGCAATAGCAGAACCGATGTTACCCATAAGAATAACTGTTGATACAGAAAGAGGCCGTTTCACGCAAGCAATTGCTTATGCGATAAAATCACAAGCATTGCTATACAACGCAAGTCCGTTGTGGAATCCAACAAACGATAGAGCTAAATGGGTGGCATCTTCTACAGCATCTCAAGAAGCGTTAACGGCCTTAACAACTGGAGATTTATTCAGATTAGCGCCAAACTACGGCGAATATTTTTTAGTGCCCAGTGATATTGGTGCCAATACAGGAGATAAGGAAACTATTTTTGAAATAAACGAGGTTTCTAATGTAACCTTATCTGTTGTTAATAGCATTCCTAGTAAACCAGGTATGTTTAAAGCTGGCTCATGTCCGTCTCAAGAATTGGTAGATGCTTATGATATGAGACCATCTGGGCAACCCGCTATTACGGGTTACCAAGATGCGGATCACTTGTTGCCTATTATTAATGCCACTTCTGGATACAATATTAATGATCCATATAGAAACAGGGACCCCAGATTTTATGCTACAGTGTGGCACAACGCCGCACAATACAACAATATTGGTGGTGCAGTACACACTATGGAAATTTATAGAGGTGGTGCAGACCAAGTTTTAAAAACTCCGCCAAACAGAGTAAACACACATACAGGCTATTACTTACGCAAATTTCTTGATCCACGCTTACAGTCTAACCAGCCACACGGCTCCAGATGGAAAAAATATCGTTTGGCAGAAATTTTCTTAAACCTAGCAGAAGCAGAGAACGAAGCGAATGGTCCAACAGCTATCGCTTACGATGCGATCAATAAAGTTAGAGCAAGGGCGCAAATGCCAAATATCCCAGCTGGTTTAAGTCAATTAGATTTTCAAGAAAGGGTGAGAAGAGAGCGTCGTGTAGAATTTGCTATTGAAGAACATCGCTTTTGGGATGTTAGAAGGTGGAAAATTTTAGATAAAACCGACAAATTAGTAACCGGTATGGAAATCATCAAAGACGCTAACACAAGCGCTCTAACATACAACAGATTTGTGGTGGAAAGAAGAAATGCTTGGGCAGACAAGTTTCTCATTTTCCCTATCCCAATTAATGAAGCTTCCATTATTCCAGATTTTGATTTAAACCAAAATCCGGGTTGGTAAAAATGAATTTTGATAATATAATCCGTTCAATCCATGCCTATTAATTTTTAGGTATGGATTTAATTCTATGATGTTTTACGATTATCTCACGTATTAAATAACCTTAAATAATAAATTTCACTTTTTAAACGAAAAAAATGTTATGAAAACTTTCTACTCAAAATCAAAATTATTTTTAATACTTCTCACTGCCATTTCGCTGACAGCGACACGAGCCTCTGCGCAAGTTGGCACCCAATTTTTCCCAGTTGGTGGGGCTAATTGGTCAACCGATGTGTTTACAGAATTAAATTTCACTGGCACTCAAGCATCGAATATCATCGCTACAACATTTAATGGTTTAACCAACCCTGCTGCTAACACAAATGATTTTACAGGGTTGAAATTGACCTTTGGAGCGTATGTATCTTCTGATGTAGATCAAAACACTATTGTTGTTTTAGGTTCTGATGCAAACTGGGGCGGTCAAGGAATTGTTATTGAGATTGATAAAGATGAAATACGTGGTTTACGGAATTTTCAATACACTGATTTTAGTAACCCAATTGTATCTTTTACCGCTAGTGCCGAAGCAGCATATAAAGCTAATGTAAGACAGAACCAATACAATACATTTATCATTGACGTAAGTGCTACCGGAGTAATCACAGTAAATGTAAACGGAATCGCTTATGCAACTCCATACCCTGCAGATATTACTGTACTTCAAGCACCAGATAATCGCTTTGCTGTATTTAGCGGGTATACCGGGTTCAAGATAAAAAACCTAAAAGCTGAGAAAGCCGGCGTTACCAGAGAATACTTTATCTCAAATTTTAGCACAAAGTACGCTGAAACAGTTACCGATTGGTCAATAGATGCGAATAATGAATTGAGCTTCACAGGCAATATACCTTTCAACAATCCTGCTATTGTTGAGACGACCTTCGGAGGCTTAACTGAGCCTACGCCGACTACGAACGATTTTACCGGATTAAAACTAACATTTAATGCTTTTATTTCTTCAGGATTCGAAAACACTTCAGTTGTTTTAAGTTCAAATGGGCTATGGGGCACAGGAAACAAAGGTACTCTTATTGCATTCAACAAAAATGAAGCAACAGGTTCTGTAAACTTTGGCGCCGCCACGACCCTGAGCACAAATGCACTTGCATATCAGGCTATAGTATTGCCAGGCGCTTACAACTCATTTATTATCGATGTAGCTGCAGATTCAAAAATTACAATTACGGTTAATGGCTATGTTTTACCAACAGTTTTTCAAGGTAGTACGCTTACAGCATCACTTCCCAATCCACGTTATGCTCTTTTCGCTACAGATTTTAAACCTTTTAAATTGAAAAATGTAGTTGCCGTAAAAGGAGGAGTTACCAAATCATATTTTGCAAACGTTTTACCAGTAACGTTAATTAGCTTTAACGCCACCAAAAAAGCTAACGGTAGCCAATTAAACTGGGAAACAGCATCAGAAACCAACAACGCTCATTTCATCGTTTACAAATCTGTAGATGGTTCAAATTTCGCAGAGATAACTAAGGTTACCGCTAAAAACCAAGCATCAAAATACCAGTACATAGACGCTGCACCAGTTTCTGGCGACAATTATTATAAACTTGTTCAGGTTGATTTAAACGGAACAACAACTGATTTGGGCGTAAAAGTCGTGAATTTCGACTTGCAGACTGAAAACGTAATTAGCATTTACCCAAAGCCTGCTACTGGAAGCATTAACCTTAGTTTTGCCAGAACATTTGAAGACGCTATTACGGTTAAATTGTTTGACTTAAGCGGTAGAGAGCTACAAAACGTGACCATTCCTGTGCAAAATGCACCGGTAAATTATGTTTTAAATTTCAATAGCAAAATTGCTCCTGGTGTCTACATCATCAACGTAACTTCTGGTGCTTTTACACATTCAGAAAGATTGTTGGTTAACTAAATAAAACTAAATGCTAAGGCCTAAAGCGTTAGCCTTTAGTAAAAGCTTGAAAATAGTGTAGGCAATTATTCTGGTTTCGCCTTAAACCAAAATCCAGAATGCTGCTATTTCAATGGAAGCTGTACACATATTCTACAGCTCCCATTATTATTCTACTTACGGCATTACAAAATACATTATGACGAAAAAACACGCAACCTTAAAACTTATTTTCACATTTTTTGCCATCCTTTCTTTTGTATCTACAACGTTTGCCGCATTCCCTACTGATATGTGGCCACAACCGGGACAAAGTGCAGAATGGACAACAAATGCAAATAATGAGTTGTGTTTTGACGGCAGTCAACCTGGTTTTGGCCCGGCAACAGTTGCTACCACGTTCGGTGGTTTAGTCGCTAATGATTTTACAGGCTTAACATTAAAATTTGATGCAACAATCTCTTCAGGAGGCGAAAACACTACGGTTGTTTTAAGCTCGAACGGAAGTTGGGGTTCGCAGGGTATTTTACTCGAGTTAAATCGTTATCAAATAAAAGCCGTAAGTAACTTTTCATATCCTGGTACTACACTAAGTTCAGATGCGGTAACCTATGCAAATACCGTTGTTCCGGGATCTTATAATTCTTTTATCATCGATGTTAACGCAAGCGGCGCTATTACCGTTACCGTTAACGGATACGTTTGTCCAGTAAGTTTTAATGCGCCTTTGTCTGTTCTTCAAGCGGCTACACCATCACCGCGTTTTGCATATTTATGTGCTGGCTTTACTGGTTTTAAAATGAAAAATCTAACAGCGCAAAAAGCAGCAATTTCCAAAAAGTACTTTACACCGCCGGCTGCTCCGCTTTCGGGGACTTACTTTATTGATGCCATTAATGGCAATGATATAGCAACAGGTTTATCGGAAGCCCAAGCATGGAAAACTTTCGATAACGTGAACAAAACAGTACTAAGTGCAGGCACAAAAATATTATTGAAAAAAGGCAGTACTTGGAACCAACGTTTAGAGATTAGAGGTTCGGGTACGGTTGCTAATTGGATTGAAGTGGATAGTTACGGTATAAGCGCTAACAAGCCAAAAATTTCTTTAACCAATAACGCCAATGATATTGCAATTTTAATTTGTGATTTAGACAAAACTACTGGTATAACCAGATCATTACCAATTAGCTACATAAAAATACAGAACCTAGAAATTTCTGATACCCGAATGGGAATTTATTACCGAAGCGTAACCGGAACAACCAATACAGGCTTTAAAGTTGATAATATAACTTTTAACAATATCAATTGCGATCCGGTAATGGCGGCTGTTAATTCGGCAACCGACAAGAACGCTGAAATTAGCGCACAACTTTTTGCCGTAAAAGGCAGTTTGGAAACTATAAACGGCAACTCAAACGGTGGCGTACGTGAATACATTTTCCCAGCAGCCATATTTGTTGGTGGTTTAACGGAAGCTGGCCAAACTATTTCTGATAGCCACACCACAGTTTTAACCGAGTGGGAAGTATCAAACTGCGACTTTAACGAAGCAATGGCGGGTGTAATGTCTGTATTTTATTGGCCTGTGGTCAACAGCGATGGAGCGGATATATGGAGACAACTGATACACAAAGTTAAACTCACCAATATTAATGCTACCGGAATAGTAAATGGTGTTATTGCGTTTGATTGCGTTAACGGCGGTGCAGTACCTGATGGCAATGGCGTAATGCAAGCCGGCGCAGGTGGTTGGGGTGTTTTTAAAAACGTAAACGTAACTAGAGGATCAGCTGTCCCAAACAGAACCTTTCCGAATGGTACAACTGGAGTTATTGTGAACAACAGCATGAATATTTTATTAGATAGCTGTGAATTTTCTGGACTTTTAAATCAAAACAACCCAGATGGTTGTGGATTTGATTTCGAATCTAATTGCAATCAAATCACCATCCAAAATAGCAAGTTCTTCGACAATGATGGGCATGCTATTTTATTGATGAACGGAGGCAACTATGGCGGTAATAAAAATATTGTTATCCATAAAAACCTTTTCGCAAGAAATTTAGTAAACAGTACTTCTCCTAACGAGTTTTACTTTTCCATAGCTACCGATGGGCACCAGAACGTAAGGGTTAATAACAATCAGGTGTTTATGCGGAGAAAAAATAAGCTGAATCAAAACCTTAATTTTTTTCCAAGTCGCAGTTATCTTAACAAAGACTATAACGATTTATATTTTTTAGACGATACAAAACCAGAAATAACAATTAGCTTTTTAAGCCAATCATACACATTTAAAGCAGACGTTTCTTCGGTGAACGCTCCACAGGTTTCTAGTCTTTCGTTAAAAAACGGCGATTTAGTTACAACCAGCAGAACCATCCCTGTTGATAATGGATATTCCCTAACTCACGGAACGCCATCCAGCTATATGGTAAGTGAAAACGCAAATTTTACAGGCGCAACTTGGACTACTTACACTCCAAATTTTAATTACATTTTATCCACGGGCGATGGCGGAAAAATTGTTTACTTCAGAACTAAAAACGTAAGCGGAACCTCTCTTATTTACTCCACCGCAATTACCTTAAATGAAGCAGTACTACCCGTAACCTTGGTAAGCTTTGAGGCTACAAAAAAAGCAAATGGCAACCAATTGAATTGGGAAACAGCATCTGAGTTAAGCAATTCGCACTTTATCATTTATAAATCTACAGACGGTTCTAATTTTGAAGAACTCAGCAGAACAAGCGCAAAAAATGTAGCATCAAAATACCAATATTTCGATGAATCTCCTGTTTCTGGAAACAACTATTACAAGCTGATTCAGGTTGATTTAAATGGCAAAACTGTTGAATTGGGCATTAAAGCGGTGAGCTTTAATTTGCAAGCTGTTAATACTGTTAGCATATATCCAAAGCCTGCCAATCAAAAAATCAACATCAGTTTGGATAGAGCAGTTGAAGGCGCCCTTACGGTAAGGTTATTTGATTTAAGCGGCAGAGAATTACAAACTGCCACTATTCCAGCACAAACCCAACCTATTAATTACGTTTTAGAATTTACCACAAAAATCACCTCAGGTATATACATCATCCGTATCAATTCGGGGCATTTTAACCACGTAGAAAAATTAATTGTTCAATAACCATAATTAAAAACCTAAATAAACCAAAAAATCAACATTTAAAATACATATAGACACAGATTAAGAAAATCCAAAAAGATGCACCAAGAAACAACTTGGAAAAAAGTTTAAGCAATTAGTACTGATTTTAAGTTGAACCGAAACCAGAGGTTGTTAATATTCAAAAAAAGACTAGAGTTATTTATTCAGTTTCCATTATTTAACATCACAAACAAAATACAAATGTTATGAAGACAAACTACCCAACTTTAAGGCTAATAATAATATTTATTGGCATCTTTTCTTTTGCAACGACAAAAGCTTTTGCCACTTTTCCAAGTGACTTTTGGCCACAATCCGGACAGACGGCAGAATGGACAATAAACACAAGTAACGAATTGTGCTTTAACGGCAGTCAACCGGGGTTTGGTCCAGCTACTGTTGCTACTACTTTTGGTGGTTTGGTGTCAAATGATTTTACAGGATTAACGATAAAGTTTGATGCCATTATTTCAAATGGCGGAGAAAACACGACCGTGGTATTGAGCTCGAATGGGATATGGGGAGATAAAGGAATTGTTATTGAGCTGAATAAATGGGCGGTACGAAGTGTAAATAACTATTCGTATCCGGGCACAGTGTTAAGTTCAAACGCATCGATGTATCAAAATACGGTTATCAAACCCGGACTTTTCAATTCATTTATCATCAATGTAAATGCAACCGGTGTAATTACAATTACGGTTAATGGCTATGTTTGCCCAACCACTCACAATGCTTCCCTATCTGTGCTTCAAGCACCTGCACCAGTGCC
>JBBSTQ010000122.1:0-8822 GCA_038235745.1 Sphingobacteriales bacterium | reverse complement strand
TTCGTGTTTAGCCCATTCGGGAGGGAAGGCGTAACCTTTTGGAGGAGTTGAATTTTTGTCGATGGTCGATGGTCTATTGTCCATAGTTATAGCGTATTTCTTAAAGCAGTTATCCTTTTCGACAATACTTCAATATCTGTATAAATTTCTTTGAATAATTCTTCGGTAATATAGTTCCTTCTTCTCGCTAAAAACACACATGAGATGACTTCAATACCTGAACGAAGTGCATAACCTAAAAAGGTTTTAAAAACTGGATTCGTTTGTCCAGTACAACCTTCTGCAATATTTAACACAATCGAATCCGCAGCCCGACGTATCTGTGGCGTTAAAATAAATCGCTCATCCTTTGGGAAATGATTCTTAGTTATTGATAAAATCTTATCGTTAACTTCCATTGCATCTTGCCAAACCTTTAAACTTTCGAATTTGAATGCCATAATTAATTTTATTAAAACTGATTTTTAGGCGGACTGTAGTGTCCATCAACCATGGAACTCTCAACTATTAGCTATCGACCATCAACTATCTATCAACCATCGACTATTGACCATCGACCATTGACCATTGACCATCGACCATCGACCATCGACTAATCGACTAATCGCCATCAATAAATCGCTTCACAATCTGACTATACGAATCAATCCTCCGATCTCTTAAAAACGGCCAATGTACTCGGTAGCTATCAGATTTTGCCAAATCAACTTCTTGCACATGCACTTCTTCATCATCAACTGATCCCTTGTAAAGCAATGTCCCGAACGGATTTGAAATAAACGAACCACCCCAGAATTTAACACCAGCTTCTTCTCCTACCCTATTTACACCAACAACGTGAACGCCGTTAGCGATTGCGTGAGCACTTTGCATGGTTTGCCAAGCGTTATGTTGCTCGTCGTTGGTTTCTTGGTCTTGCGATACGGCCCAACCTATAGCTGTTGGATAAAACAAGATTTCGGCACCCATTAAACTGGTTAAACGGGCAGCTTCCGGATACCATTGGTCCCAGCAGATCAACACACCAATCGTAGCGAACTTGGTTTTAAAGACTTTATAACCTAAATCGCCGGGCGTAAAATAAAATTTCTCGTAAAAACCGGGATCATCAGGGATGTGCATTTTACGGTATTTCCCTAAATATGAACCATCAGCATCCAAAACTGCGGTGGTATTGTGGTAAATTCCTTGGGTACGTTTTTCAAAAAGTGAGGCGATAATGACCACACCCAATTCTGCAGCAAGTTTCTGCAGAACATCTGTGGACGGACCAGGAATAGCCTCTGCCAAAGCAAAATTGTCGTAATCTTCAACATCGCAAAAGTATAATGAGGTAAAAAGTTCTTGCAAACAGATAATCTGAGCACCTTTTTCGGCCGCCTGTCTTATTCTGATTGTTGCTTTTTCTAAATTATCTTCTTTATTTGGCGAGCAAGACATTTGCACCAAACCCAGCTTTACGTTTTTCTTCATGGTATCCATTCAATAATGCAACAAAAATAATAATTTGAAATTGATTAACGAGAGGAGTTTTATGCGTAGGAATGTCAATTTTAACGCAAAACAAAAATAGCGGAGCAAGTAGTAAAATGGTTTTGGAAATACCTTTTCGTCCTCGGTATCTCAAATATAAAAAAGCGAACCTCCATTACGGCGTTCGCTTTTAAAAGCAAATTTTAGATTTCACTGCCGACCCTAACTGGTCTGCATTTGCGTTTCTTTGGCTTTTTTCTTTCCTCTAAAAAAGAAATACAAGTTGACGAAAAGCATCAATCCCAAATAAATTGCGAAACCACCGATTTTGTAGCTTAACTTTTCAATGAGTTCTTGGTAGGTATCGTTAAACAAAGTAAGATTCAGAATCATCAAAGCAAAGCCCAAATTCAATAAATAAAAGCCTGTTTCAAAAAGCTTATTGGTTGCACTCGCAATTTCTAAGCGACCTTTAAAAATATCTGTCATATAGACTAAACTGTTTTTAAACAAGGTTTTAGAAACATAAATAGTTAACGCAATTGCGATTGGTAAATAAACGGCGTAGCCGATCAACGTTTTTAGATTTTCCATGATTTTTAAAATTTAGATGAGTTGTTTGATTTTTTTTGTGAGAATTAAAATATTGAGATAATGTAATGTTGCTAGTAGAAATAAGATGATTGCTGTTTTTGTACTGATTACTTCGATGAGTTCATAGTAGGAACTAATTGTACTCCATTGAATCAGCGTGATTGCGCAGTAACCAAGGTTAAAAAGGTAATACGCCACCAATAAAACCTGATTAATTTTTAAGCACAAATCTTTATGATCAGGGATTAACTGCGCTACATAAATGCTTCCGTTTGTATAGCAAATCTTACCCACTTTTATAATGATGATGGCGGTAATGCTCAGATAAATAATATAGCCGACAATATTTAAGTTCATGATACCAAGTTTTTAAATGCTTTATCCAATGTTCCAAATTTGAACTCGAATCCGCTTTTTGTAAGCCTATCCGGAATTACGTTCCGACTTTTTAACACTAGCTCTGGTTCTGTTCCAATCATTTTAGCTCCTATTTTTAATAGGAATTTTGGCGCTGGAATACCGATGGGAACTTTCAAAGCATTCCTCAGTTTTGCCATGAATTCTTTATTGGAAATAGGCTGGGGCGAGACCAAATTTACCACACCGAGCATTTTATTTTCAACTATAAATTCAATGGCTCTTGCAAAATCCTCTTCATGTATCCAGCTGACCAGCTGATTGCCACTACCTTGCTTTCCGCCCAACCCAAATTGGGCTAGTCTTTTCAAAGGAATAAATGCACCTCCATTTTTTCCTATGACAATTGAAGTGCGCAATGCTGTTTTTAAAGTATTTGCTGTTTTTGTTTCAAAGAAACTTTTCTCCCAAGCTTTGGCCACATTCATAGAAAAGTCGCTTCCAATTTCTCCATGTTCTTCGGTCATTTGATGATCTTCAGAATACCTGTAAATAGTTGCGGTAGAAGAATTCAACCAATGCTTAGGCGGTTGTTTGCAAAGTAGAACCGCTCGGTTAAGTATGTTAGTACTGTCAACCCTTGAGTTTAAAATCTCCGCTTTATTTTTATCATTGTATCTGCAATCAACAGATTTCCCCGCAAGATTGATCAATAGATCTGCATTTTCTAACGTTGCCTGCCACCCTGTCAAGGTTTTCGCATCCCAGTTTACGTATTTAACTTTGTTTTGGCTTTTAGCGTCTCCCCTCGTTAGGATAACGATTTCCTCAAATTTCTCTTTAAAATCATTCACGATAGCTTGACCCAAAAAACCTGTTCCTGCTGCTATAACTAACTTTTTCATAATAAAATATGTTTTCAAACTTTCAATAATTATTGAAAGTTATGGTAAAAAAAATAGGGGACTATTTCATAATTTTAATCAACAACCTACCCACCCAATTGTCTTTAATTTCGGTTACTTTATCAATCATATTATCGGCTTTAAGCACAAAATCATATAATTTAGAGGTCTGCTGTACAAATTGTTTAGCTTCCACAGATTCATTTGCATCAATAACTGAAACTTCTTTTAAGACTTTCAATGCTGGCTTAATCTCTCTCCTACTTCTCTCTCTGGCAATTTTTACGGCCAACTCATCTAAATCCTTTTCGGCGGTAAAAAAATCTTTTCGCTCCCCTGTTTTGTATTCTTTATAAACGATTCCCCAATCCATCAAGGCTCGTAAGTTCATACTTGCGTTACCCCGCGAAATTTGCAATTCTTCCATCACGTCCTCCATTGAAAGCGGATCAGTTGACACCATTAACAAAGCATGAATTTGCGCCATCGTTTTGTTTATCCCCCATTGTGAACCTAAGGCTCCCCAAGTTTGAATAAATTTATTTTTAGCTTCTATCAAATCCATGCTCAAATGTAAAATTTAATTTCTGAACTTTCAAAAATTATTGAAAGTTTATTTTATCGGAAATACTTTAAGTTAAAATTTGTTAAAAGCACCTTTGATGTTACAAAGGGGCTCATCTTAAATGAATGGAAGCCTCAATAATGAATATTGGCGATAGTGAAAACATATAAGAACGGATTCATCGTAAAGATTGAATCAGCAAATACCCAGCTTATTTACCCAGTTTTTACCATCGAAAAAGCAATCTGCTTCAATTTTTATTCTAAGGCTTTATCAATCGCCTTTTTCATCCATAACGGATTTGCTGACGAACCTCCCTTACTCTGGAAAGCAATTTTCCCTTCAGTATCAACCACAAGATTTGTTGGATAGCCAGTTACTCCATACTCTTTTGCCGTATATCGTCCATCGGTAACCAAATGATAAGTAAAGGGAGTTTTTTTGATGAACTCCTTAACATCCACCCATTCATCCAAACCAACAGCAATAAAAATTATCTTATCATTGTCTTTATAGTCCTCCACTAATTTATTTAAATCCGGTATTTCTTGTCTGCATGGCGGACAGTTGATAAACCAGAAGTTGATGACCAAGACTTTGCCGACCAAATCCTCTTTCTTGTATTTTTTGTTATCAGTATCCCTAAAAGAAAAGTAGTTGAAAGTATCGCCTTCCGTAAAAGCGGCGCTATCCATGGGCTTTGGCATACGCTCTAAACGACTTTCAATTTCTTGTTGTGATAATTCGTAGATTAAAAAAATGGGTGCGTTCGGGTTTTTACCATCAAGCAGTTTAAAGCTGTGTTTACCACCTTGCGCAAGTTTACGCCAAACAGCGTAAGGGTATTCCATTCCGTCTGCACCCCTAACTTGGGCGTTCTCATCTAACTTAATCGTAGACCTGACCCGATCAACGCTGGTGGGTTGCGCCGTTGAAGACTTTGATTGGTTGCCATTCGACTCTTTTTTCTGCTGAGCAAAAGCTAACGTGATGCCTACAATTAGAAATAATTGAAGGAGCAATATTTTTTTCATCTTTGGTTTATAAGATTTTAAACGGAGGTTAAATCTAACAAATATTTGGTGGTTTTGCTACTCGTGGATTCTGAAATCTCTTTCAACAAAAAATGCCAACCTTTTTCAAGATTGGCATTTTTCAAATATCAATAAGATCAATTGAAGCTCTCGACTACCGACGTTGCAAGAAAATCCAAATACTCGTCAAGCGCTTGTGATACTTTAGCTATGTAAGTTGCCTTATCTGCATCAACAAGCTTCGTTTGCTTAATGGTCTTATTCTGTCTATACTCAACACCGAAGGCATAGCCTTTTGCGTTTTTGGCATCAGCCATTTTAGATACTTTTTTCTTTTCAATCACACCTTCAATCTCTACTGGGTTATTGCTTTTTGAAACTACTTGTACAAGCGACTCCACATTGCCAAACTTTCCGTCGCCTTTGTTAACTAAAATCCCCTTGTAAATTGCAGCTTCCAAACCAGTAGTACCTTTCAACACACTTAGACCGCCACCGCCACTTTTCGTTAGATTTAAGAAACTGAAGTTCATACCGAACTCCAAAATGGGAATTCCTAACTCTTGTGAAATTTGTTCATTAACATTTACGTAAGTGCTTTTTTTGCCAATATCTGCAATACCAGATAAACTCCCTAAGCCTTTTGAAAGACTCCCGATCGTCTTTTTAGTTTTTGAAATTGCGTTGTCAACATCGGTAACTTTATCTATTCTAGTAGTTCCTGTTGCTAAGGTATAAATGTAACCTCCAGCGTCCATGGGCTTTCCACCGATAGCCTTCGTTACTTTTCCAGATTGGAAGTATGGAATTCTCGAGGCAACATCTTCTTCCACTAATTCAAACCCAGCATCTTTCAACCGTTTAGAAAACTTTTGATAAGCTTTATCAGTAATGCTCTGAATGTCGGCTGTAGTTAGCCCTGCGTTTAGGACTGCAGCGATTGAAACGGTTTCCTTGCTGTTGTCATTGTTTGTGGATGTGGTAGATGCGTCTTCAAGGTACTGATAACCGACATTAAACTCTTTGATGTAGATTTTTTTTGGAACTTTTTTAAGTTTTCTTGCTCCTACCTCCGTAATGTCTAAGTCACTTTTCGAAATGATTTGTGCGTTGGCAAAAAAAGGGATCGCTAATAATAAGAGAATTAAATTTTTCATATCTTAATTGTTTATGTTAACTCCAAAAGTAGCGCTGGCTGGGAATTCTTTTATACCCAGAAACACTGATTTTACAAAATCTGCTCATTTGTTTTTAGCCATTAAGGCCCCTTTAAGCAAGTTAATTGCTAATAAGCTGTCTATTTGCTAAATAAATGTTTGTAAATATGAATTACCCTGCTAAATTTGGCATATTGAGATAAAACCGATAAACCAATTTTTAACGCTCAAATTTTTATATGGAATTTCTACAAACGAATTTAATTTATTTTATACCTGTATTAGGCCTTATTGGCATACTGGTAATGGTTTCAAAATCTATTTGGGTTAGCAAACAAGATGCTGGCGATGAAAAGATGCGAGAGCTTGCAGGCTACATTGCCGACGGAGCAATGGCCTTTTTGAAAGCCGAATGGAAGGTGTTGAGTATTTTTGTGCTATTCGCCGGTGCTTTACTCGCCTATTCGGGTACAATTCACGAAGTAAACGGAAAAGAAATTCACTCTAGTTGGATCATCGCAATTGCATTTGTAATTGGTGCGGTACTATCAGCTTTGGCAGGATATATTGGAATGCGAGCCGCTACAAAAGCGAACGTTCGAACAACTCAAGCCGCTCGTACAAGTTTAAAACAAGCACTAAAAGTTTCCTTTACCGGCGGAACGGTAATGGGCTTAGGGGTTGCCGGATTAGCAATTTTAGGCTTAGGCGGATTGTTTATCGCTTTCCTTTCTTATTTTTCTGATTTGGGTGTGGATACCGTTAAGACTTCAATTGAAGTATTAACAGGTTTTTCATTAGGTGCTGAGTCTATCGCGTTATTTGCTCGTGTTGGTGGCGGCATCTATACTAAAGCAGCAGATGTTGGTGCTGATTTAGTAGGTAAAGTTGAAGCTGGAATTCCAGAAGATGATGTTAGAAACCCAGCAACAATTGCGGATAACGTAGGAGATAATGTGGGAGATGTTGCAGGTATGGGTGCCGATTTATTTGGTTCGTACGTAGCTACTATTTTAGCAACGATGGTATTGGGCCAGGAGATTGATGCTTCCGGAGATGCATTTGGTGGAATGTCGCCAATTCTTTTACCGATGGTCATTTGTGGCTTAGGTATTTTATTTTCTATCGTTGGGACTTGGTTTGTAACCATTAAGGATGAGAATTCTAACGTTCAAAATGCATTAAATTTAGGTAACTGGTCATCAATAGCCATTACCGCAGTAGCGTCTTTCTTTATTGTAAAATGGATGTTGCCAGATGTTTTGGTCTTAAGAGGCTACTCTTTTACCAGCATGGATGTGTTTTATGCAATTATTGTGGGATTAGTAGTGGGAACTATTATGAGTTTGATTACCGAATATTATACCGCAATGGGTAAAAAACCTGTTGACTCTATTGTTCAGCAATCATCTACAGGTCATGCTACAAATATTATTTCGGGTTTGGCCGTTGGTATGAAATCAACAGTGATTCCGATTTTAACATTAGCAGCAGGTATTATTGTTTCTTATAGTTTCGCTGGTTTGTACGGAGTTGCAATTGCAGCTGCCGGGATGATGGCTACTACTGCGATGCAATTAGCAATTGATGCTTTTGGCCCTATTGCTGATAATGCAGGCGGAATTGCAGAAATGGCTCAACTGCCACCAGAAGTGCGTGAACGTACTGACAATTTAGATGCCGTGGGTAACACCACTGCCGCAACCGGAAAAGGCTTTGCAATCGCTTCTGCAGCATTAACTTCTTTGGCTTTATTTGCTGCATTTGTGGGTGTTGCCGGAATTTCATCGATTGATATTTACAAAGCACCAGTATTGGCTGCTTTATTTGTAGGTGGGATGATCCCTTTTATTTTCTCGGCGTTGTGTATCCAGGCAGTTGGTAAAGCAGCAATGGACATGGTAAACGAGGTAAGAAGACAGTTCAGAGAAATCCCTGGAATTATGGAGTATAAAGCCAAACCAGAGTACGAAAAATGTGTGGCTATTTCTACCGAGGCATCCATTAGAGAAATGATGTTACCTGGAGCTATTGCTTTGATTACGCCTATTTTAGTAGGTTTTGGATTTAATAATGTTTTTGCTGATGCTAGTTCTGCCGAAATGTTAGGTGGTTTATTGGCTGGTGTTACCGTTTCCGGAGTGTTGATGGGTATTTTCCAATCTAACGCTGGTGGTGCTTGGGATAATGCAAAAAAATCTTTTGAAAAAGGAGTTTTAATTGATGGCACAATGCACTACAAAGGTTCTGATCCACACAAAGCTTCCGTAACAGGCGATACCGTTGGTGATCCGTTCAAAGATACTTCTGGTCCATCAATGAATATTTTGATTAAGTTAATGTCCATTGTTTCTTTGGTTATTGCTCCTTACATTGCTGTACCAGCATCTAATGTGACCAGTGAACACAACCACCACCAAACAGAAATGATTCATGCAAGCTTTGCAACTGATGAAATTTGTACTGAAGCAGAAATGGCTCAAATGAAAGCAGATGGTAAAACTTGCCACATGATAGAAAACGCAAATGTAACAGCCTCGGTAACTAAAAGCTGTTGCGAAAAGCCAGGTTTGAAAGAACGGTTTAAATAAGGTAAAAGGTTTAAGCCGAAAGGTGGAGGGTGGAAAGCGAAAAGCTAAAGTCGAAAAGCCCAATAATGTTTAAGAATAAAATCCCCTCCGGTAACGTTGGGGATTTTTTTATTGATCGATTGGCAAAATTGTCTGAACTATGATTT
>JBBSTQ010000121.1:0-8822 GCA_038235745.1 Sphingobacteriales bacterium | reverse complement strand
CAGGTAACTTACCAAAACCAAGCGCCCTGTTTAGCAAGTGCAGACCAAAGCGGTATGGTGGCTTTATGGTTACCAAAAAAAGGATCAAAACCATTTATTACCGGTTCTGTAAATAATGAAGTAAGCAGTTTAAATTGGTCTGCAGATGACAATAAATTGGCTATTGGCACATCAGGCAGTATGTTACATGTGTGGGCTTTGGGGTAAAGCTTAATCTAAAGAATGAGTTATAAAAGCGAATCTTTAAAATTCATAGATTCAAAATATTTTTGTAAAAGAAGGCTTTTATTTCTAATCTATGAAATTAATGCAATTTAACGACGTTTTTATAATCTGGGATTGTTTTACTTCTTAAAATGAAAATCAAAATTTTACTTTTAGTAGTTGCTGTTCAGTTTTTGCTGCTACCCAATTTGTTTGCACAAAATGGAGATGCTGTTTCTAATAAATATTGGGATTTATTGTTAGAAAAAACCTATAAAAAAAATATCAATAATAAGTACATGCCTTATTTTCCGCCACAACTTAAAGCGTTAGGTAATAGAAAAATAGAATTAAATGGTTACATCATCCCTATAAAATCTGGGATATCACATGATAATTTTTTACTTTCGGTTTTACCGGTTCTACAATGCCAATATTGTGGCATGGGAGATGTACCAGAAATGGTAATAGTTTACATGAAAGATAAAATTAAGTTTACAGATAAGCCCATTTTGCTAGAAGGCATCTTTAAAATAGATGAAAACAATATGGATAATGCTTCATTCGCTTTAATGAATGCTGTAATAAAAAACAATTGATGGCTTACCAAATCTCTGTTCCAAAATTCGTAAAGTTCTTTTGCATTTTTTCTTTAACATTAAGCTCAATTTCTTTATTTGGCCAAACAAAAACGCCTTTTCATCTCCAACTAAGCAATCATTATTGGGACTTAATAAGCACAAGGTCTGTGGAGAAAAACAAAACCGGCGATTATGTTCCTTTTTTCCCAGCTCCGTTAAAAAGTTTAAATCACAAACCCATAGAATTAAACGGCTACATGGTACCTATAAAAACTGGACTAACCCATTCCCAATTTCTTTTATCCGTATTACCAATTTTTCAATGTCAGTTTTGCGGGCAGCAGGATATACCTGAAATGGTACAAGTATTTATGATAACACCTTTAAGATTCTCTGATAAACCTATGGTTATAAATGGAACGTTGGTAATCAATGATCCACCTACTGCTGATAAACCAACTTTTATGTTAGTTGGTGCATCTATTAAAAAATGATGCAAAATTAGTTTACGATTGCAACTTCACCAAAGCGATACCCAATTTTATATTGGATTATTTCTTCATCAGTTAGTAAACACTTTTCTAACTGAAATTTCAAATCTTCTTTATCTAAATCCTGCCCAATAAAAACCAGCTCGTTTTGTCTATCATCAAAATCTGCCGACCATTTTTCTTTAATATAATCTTTGTTGTCTTGATAATCTTGATACATCAATCGCTCATCTTCTTTCATACTACCCCACCAAACCCCAGCACTATCTAATCTTGAAGAACCGCCGGCTTGGGAAAAGTTAGAAGCCTGGCTAGGGTCATCGGCAGTCCAAAATAACCCTTTAGATCTAATGATGTTATGAGGAAAATCTTCATTCAAGAATTTCTTCCATCTTTCGGGATGAAAAGGTCTCGAATCTCTAAAAACCATAGAATTTATCCCATATTCTTCAGTTTCGGGTACGTGATCTTCATTTAATTCTTTTATCCAACCTGCAGCATTAGATGCTTTCTCGAAATCAAATAAATGAGTATCCAATACATCATGAAGGTTAATTTTAGAGAATAGGCTTTCAATTATTTTTGCTTCTGGGTTTAGTTTTTTTAGCATTGCCCTTAATAACCTCAAGTCTTGAGGGTTAGAAAATCTGTTTTATTGAGTATAATCACATTGGCAAATTCAATTTGATCTGTCAATAAATTTACAATGGTTCTTTTGTCGTCCTCGTTTTCTGTTAGGTTTCTATCTTCTAACAGTTCTGATGTGCCAAAATCCTTAAAAAAATTAAAGGCATCAACCACAGTTACCATCGTATCAACATAGCTAAATTTAGACAGGTCAATTCCATTTTCTTCATCTATAAAACTAAAAGTTTGTGCCACGGGGATTGGTTCAGAGATACCTGTGCTTTCTATCAATAGATAATCAAATCTGTTTTCGGCTGCCAGTTTCTCCACCTCAATCATCAAATCTTCTCTTAGTGTACAGCAAATACAGCCGTTACTCATTTCTACCAGTTTTTCTTCCGTTCTTGAAAGAGCACCTTGTTCTTTAACCAACCGAGCGTCAATATTGACCTCACTCATGTCGTTTACAATTACGGCAACCTTTAAATTTTCCTTATTATTTAAAATATGGTTTAAGAGCGTGGTTTTTCCACTGCCCAAAAATCCGCTCAAAACGGTAACAGGTAATTTTTGCATCGTAAATTTTTTTATCAAAGATAAAAGTAAAAATTGTTAATGCAACATTGTTGCGAAAATATTATATTTGTGTATGGATTTTAATAAGCTCACACAACGTTTAGACCATTTGGGGATGACGGCTTCTACCGTTTGTGCGGTACATTGCGCATTAATGCCAGTAATCATCACTTTTTTGCCTCTTTTAGGACTCACTTTTTTATCAAATATTTGGATAGAGTTAAGTATGCTTTCAATATCCCTTATTGTTGGTTCGGTTTCGCTGGTAACTTCCTATTTTAAAGTCCATAAAAATATTATCCCTTTATTATATTTTTTGCTGGGTTTTGCTTTTATCTTGGTAGGGCATTTTAGCCAGAATGATGTTATTGAACCTGTTCTTTTACCTATTGGGGGGATTGTGTTTGTGGTTGCCCATTTTATCAACTACAAAAAAAATAAAGCGCAACACCATCACTAATGTTGCGTTAGATTATAGTATATGCAACAAAGTATCTTTAACTTGTGTCTATGAAATTTAAGAAACAAAAATCATATATTTTTTTTGGATTGTTAATTGTTTCTATGCTAAATCCTTCTTGTAAACATAACCATCAGGATAGTCAGAAAATGTACCTTCATTATATTAAAAGCCATATCTCGCACAAATGATTACCATTAAAAATCTTAGTCATAGTTATGATCGGCAAAAGCCTATTAATTTTAAGGATTGGGAAATCAAACACGGCGAACATTGGCTTTTATCAGGAGATTCTGGAAGCGGAAAAACCACCTTGATGCATATCATTACCGGTTTATTAAGGCCCACCAAAGGCAATGTTAATATTGATAACACCAATATTTATCAACTTAAGGATAAAAAAAGAGATCAATTTAGAGGGCAAAATATAGGATTGGTTTTTCAGCGTCCGCATTTAATAAAAAGCTTGAATGTTGAAGAGAATATCGCAATTGCACAAACCTTTGCTGGTTTACCTCATGATCACGATAGAATAAAACGGGTTTTAGATTCCTTACATATTTTTGAAAAGCGAAAGAGTATGCCAAGTGAGCTCAGTCAAGGGCAGTTACAGCGTGTTTCGTTAGCTAGGGCCATTATCAATAAACCCACATTACTAGTTGCGGATGAACCTACCTCTAGCTTAGATGATAAAAACGCAGCTATTGTGTTAGAACTCTTGATGAATCAATCTGATCTTAACGGCTCTACATTATTGATCGCTACGCATGATAGAAGAATAACGGAAACTTTTTCTAATCGCTATTTTTTATAATGGATATCTTTAAAATAAGCCTAAAAAGCCTCAAATTCAATTTTCTTTCCTCCGTTTTAAATGTGGTATTGATTGCATTTGGAATTGGTATTCTCACCATATTGCTGTTAGCTTCTCAGCAAGTATCACATAAATTAGAAAACAATGCAAAAGGCATTGACTTGGTAGTTGGTGCAAAAGGGAGTCCGCTACAGATGATACTCAGTAGTATTTATTATGTAGAGTTCCCAACAGGCAACATCCCTTTAAAAGATGCGGAACTCTTGGAGAACAATCCGATGGTAAAATTAGCCGTCCCGCTTGCCTTAGGAGATAATTACGATGGATTTAGAATTGTAGGGACAGATCAAAGGTTTGTGAAAATGTACAATCTATCCCTTGAAAATGGAAAATATTGGAAGCAAGATTTTGAAGTGACCATTGGTGCTAACATTGCGAAAGAGGCTAATTTAAAAGTTGACGATAGCTTTTTCGGGGCACATGGGCTTACCGAAAATTCTGATATACATCAACACCATGCTTACCATGTAGTTGGTGTTTTAAAACCGCAAATGAACGTTTGCGATAATTTGGTATTGACCAATATTGGTAGCGTTTGGAAAATGCATGATAGCGAAGAGGGGCTAGTTGAACCTGAAACAAATAGTGTTGGCAGGCCAAACCCTTACAAAAACAGGGAGAGAGAAATTACAACATTGTTGATTCAATACCGGTCGCCAATGGCTGTGGTTACTTTTCCAAGAATGGTAAACCAAACCACCAATATGCAAGCTGCATCCCCAGCGTTAGAGAGTGCAAGATTGTTTTCTTTGATTGACATAGGCGTGGATACGCTCCAATATTTTGCATTCTTGATTATGGCAATAGCTGGAATTAGCGTATTTATTAGTCTTTATAATTCTTTAAAAGAGAGAAAATACGATTTGGCCATATTACGGACGTTAGGAGCTTCAAAAATAAAATTATTTTCGATTGTCATTTTTGAAGGTTTAATATTATCAATAATTGGAGCAACTATAGGAATAGCATTAGGTCATGGTACGTTAATGCTGATTGGTGCTTATCAAGATTCTGATCAAGCGAAAATATCTGGATTGGTGTTCTCTAACCAAGAATTTTTATTGGTTGGTTTGGGATTGACAATTGGTTTAATCGCATCTATTATTCCTGCAATACAAGCTTACCGTTCTGATATTTCTAAAATAGTTTCTAAAGCTTAGGTTATGAAAAGCATTTTTATGGTTTTGATTCTATTGTTTCTTGGTATCTCCGTCAAATCACAAACGGTACATCAATTAACCGATCAATTAAAATCAAAAAATTGGGACTTAATTGCCAGTGTTAAATTTAATGAAAAAAGTCATAACGAGATTTACCCTATTTATAACTCGGCAATAAAGAAATATGATGGAAAAAACTTTGAACTTCAGGGCTATTTAATCCCGATAGAAAGAACGAAAAAGCATGGCAGTTTCTTATTGTCTGATTTGCCATTAAACCAATGTGGTTTTTGTGGACGAAACGGCATTCCTCCATTAGTGTTGGTTAAGATGAATGCACCCATAGATTTTTCAATGAAACCCATCACCATCAACGGGACTTTAAATCTTTACGATAGAAACGTTTTGGATGGGATGCCGATAAGTGTGGAGCATGGAAAATTGAAGTAGAGGTAAATTTCAAAAAAAACACTCGCCACCCCCATTAAAGAGCGACGAGCATAACCAACACTAAATTTTATTGAATTGTTACTGGAAAAATTGCTTCTCCATCGGTACTTCCTGGAGCAAAAGTTCCATCTTTGCCATCTGGTTGGTGCCTCAAAGTAATTTTCAAAGTTCCTGTACTAGTTGCAACGGTAGTTCCAGTTGCAGTTAGACCCACTGGAAGGTTGTTTCTGTCTTTGTCAAAATTACTAAAGGTTAAATTTAAACCCGCAGAAGGGGCATAAACTAAAAGGTGTTCAAAATTTTCTTCTGCTACCTCTGCTTTTACGTCTTCCGCAGGTGTTTCTAATTCATTTAGAATTGCATCTACACTTACTGCATAAGTCGCATTTGCCCTTAACGTAAGCGGATCTACAATTGGCGCTGCACCACCATCGCCATCGATATCTCTCCAAGTGACCAACTTAGTATCAGACGCATCAGCATTGTTTACAAACTTAAGTCTAAACGTGGTAATTAATTCATTATCATCCACATCGGGTAGTTCGTCTTTTTTACAACTTTGAAAGGTCATTGTTCCTACAGCTACTGCAAGAATCAAAAATTTTAATTTGTTTTTGTACATCATTTTTAATTTAATTGTTACTATTTATGTTAATTGTTTTAAATGGGTATTTGCACTCTTAAAATGAAATTCCTGCCAACATCATCGGCATAATATCTAAACCTGTTCAGGTAATCTCTGTAAACTTTATTGGTAATATTTAAAGCTGTTAGGCTAAGCCCGATGGGTTTTTTGTTGATGTAAAAATTGGTTCTTGCATCAAAAGAGAATAGAGTAAAGCCAGCAGGTGTAGGCGAATAATCTTGGGTTTGCAACACCCTGCTTTGCCTTGCTGTATGTGATACGCCAAAATCTAAACTGGTTTCTCTAATTTTTCCGTTACCGGGGATGTTCCAAATAGCATTTAAACTGTATTTATCTGCAGGAATAAATTCCAAATGGTCTGCAGTATTTCTATCAAAAGCCCTAACGGTAGAGTATTTGGCCAATAGTTTGGTGTTTTTTATCAATGGTGCTGTTGCTGATAAATCAACTCCAGAAAAACGGGCATCAACTTGCACATAATTAAAAGAAGGATAAGCGCCCCTAACTGTCAACACCAATTCTTTACCTGGTTTTAAGTAGATGTAATTGTTCATCAAATTATAATAGGCGCTAACATCGAAAGTAAAAAGACCTTGTTCTTTTTTTAATCCAGCCGCAAAATTATAAGCACTTTCTTGGGTCAGGTTTCTATCTCCAATCTCAAACGTTCCGCTACCTTGATGCGTACCAAAACTAAATAGCTCATTGATAGATGGTGGGCGCCAACCTTTACTGATGGTAGCATTGGCTAATAAACTGCTACTTAATTGATAATTTGCTCCTAATGAAGCAGAAAACTGACTAAAGTTAAATTCGGGTGTAATCTCTGGAGAGGTTTGTACATTAGGATTTTCTCTCAATCGGGCTTTCATGTATTTATAATCATACCTTAAACCAGCCTCTATCTGAAAATTATTATTGGTGTATTTTTCTATGGCATAAACACCGGGAGCAATGCTGTTGAAAAATGGGACCAAAAACCTTCCGTCGTAAAAATTTTGTTGAACGATGGTATTTGTCCCTATTTTACCTGAGACATATTTTCCGATTTTATGTTCTAAATGTAAATCAAGGTTATGTGTAGATAATTCGAAACGGAGCTGATAGCCCTTGTCGGTTGCACCTCTAACTTGGTCATATTCTTCCCTATTATTTTGCTGGAAACTATACTGAAAAGCAAGTTTGTTATTTGGATTTAAGCTGTAAAAACTCTTTAGCTTAATAATATTATGGCTTACAGATTGATATGGACGCCCGATTTCATAACTAAAGTCTGCTTTCGGAATTGGTCGGATACCATCAATAGAATTTTGTAAATCTTGTGTGCTTCCAATTTGGGAGCCTGCAAAAACTCCTAATTTGGAGTTGAACGTACTTGCATAAATTTCTGAGTTGAACTTGTCCTTTTTATACCCTAAAATAAAAGCACCGTTTATTTGATTATAGCCTGTGTTTTTTAAGTAATAGTTTGGTGTCTTTGAATTTCCTGCAATTTGAGAAGTGAAATAAGCTCTGTAACTCCAGTTATCAGATTTTAATCCTGCATTCTCAAGATTTAAATTCAATAAGCCTTGCCTGTTGTTACTACCACCAATCAAATTAACTTCGCCTTTTAACCCAGAACCATAACGAAGTTCGCTTGGTTCTACCAGAATTACTCCAGCAATGGCATCAGAACCATAAGCTACTGCCGATGCTCCTTTTAAAACAACAATTTGGTTGGCAATTAAAGGGTCTATTTCAGGTGCATGTTCAGCTCCCCATTGTTGTCCTTCTTGTCTTACGCCAGCGTTATAAATTAAAACGCGGTTAGAGTGCATGCCATGAATTGCCGGTTTGGATATAGATGGACCAGTTTGTAAGGAACTTAATCCAGGAATTTTTTTTAATGCTTCCCCTAAACTTAAACCTTTTGTTTGTTGTAAATCTATCCCACTTAAAACTGAACGTGTTTGGATGGAAGTTTCCTTAACTTTTTCTCCTTTGATCACTACTTCATTTAAAGCTTTTTGATTGGAAGATAGGCTGATGTTTAACTCTGTTTTTTCTTTTATGGTAATTTTTTGCGTTTTGGTGTCAAATCCTATAAAAGAAATTTCAATGGTATATTTCTCATTACAAAGGTTTTCTAAGTGATAGTGACCATCGTTTTCTGTAATGGTTTGTTGCTTAGCACCTAGTAATTTGATGCTAGCGCCAGGCAGTACCTCTTTAGTTTTGGCATCCTTAACGGTGCCAAATAAAATGGAATTACACTCCTGAGAATATAATGTACTGACATTTAGCAATATAAAAAATGCCAAACACCAATAGTGCTTATTAAAAAACATTAAAAAAAATTTGATTAAACCTAAATTGTGGGGGAATTATACAATAGGAGTTACAGGGGGAGCTTTGTTGCTTAACTTAACAACAGTATTATAGGAATAATTATAAGTATGGATAGTATAACTATCTATGAAAATTATTTTGATTTTAGCTTCTTGAGGCGCTAATATTGCATTGAAGTGGCTTTGTACTTTTAAAGGTTTACAGCATTTAGTCTCGTAATCCTTTACGTAAGCAACTTTAGAAGTATCGCTTGAATAAACGTGGTGATGAAAAATCTGAAAAATTGGAACAGATGCAAAAAGAAGACCTAGCAATATAAATGCTAACCCCCCATTTTTCAATCTATTGTTGTTCAAAAATTTCATATCGCAAAAGTATCCAAAATATTGACCGTTATTAAATAAAATTGTAACAAAATCATT
>JBBSTQ010000120.1:0-8835 GCA_038235745.1 Sphingobacteriales bacterium | reverse complement strand
TCAAAAAACTGAAACAATTTTTATTGGATGAAAAAGAAAAGGGCGAGTTGATTTATCCAAAAAGCGAGGACATTTCCCAAGCTTTCATGCTTACTCCTTTTGACGCGGTAAAGGTCGTGATATTGGGGCAAGACCCTTACCATAGAGTTGGACAAGCACATGGTTTGTCTTTTTCTGTACGGCAAGGAGTGAGAACACCACCTTCGCTACGAAATATTTTCAAGGAGCTACAAACTGAATTCCCAGACTCAAAAATTCCTGAAAACGGAGATCTGACACCGTGGGCAAAGCAAGGTGTTTTGCTTTTAAACGCAACTTTAACAGTGAGCGCCGGCAAAGCAGGTTCACACCAAAAACAAGGTTGGGAAACCTTTACGGATGAAGTGATTAAAACTACATCAGATTTAAAGGAAGGCGTTGTTTTTATTTTGTGGGGCAATTATGCGCAACAAAAAGAAGTTTTGATTGACACCGACAAACATTTGGTCATCAAATCCACGCATCCGTCCCCGTTTTCAGCGCATAATGGCTTTTTTGGATCTAAACCATTTAGTAAAGCCAATGCGTATTTAAAACAAAACGGTTTCGAAGAAATTGATTGGGTTTTGTAAGGTACTCTTAATACTTTTTACCTCATTTTTATTACCGCTTTAGCCAAAAGCCATTATAGGTTTTGTCTAAATCCAAATATTTGAACTGATTTTATCATTTGGCTAAATCCCGCCGTAACGTATTATCTTTAAATAATTAAAATCAATATTTCGGGATTTGACTAATTATCCAATTCGGGTAATTATTCTTGGCGACCTGACAAATCTAAACCATTGCGTGATTTTCTTTCTAAGGTCTAATAACCTTCCTCGTTTAAACTCGCAATTACTAGAGTAAAGAGACAACAAAAAATGGTGTTTTTGGTTTTATCTGTTGGGATTTGGTACAGTATTAGTTGATTATGTTGAGCAACAAATAGCTACATTTTTTTGCCTTTATAAATTTGATTCCTATAAAATCAACTTAATTACTAACAGCATCGCTTTAAAAAAAATTTTATTTTCAAAATAAATGAAAATTGCAACCTATAATGTTAACGGGGTAAACGGCCGTATAGAGCTATTGCTTCGCTGGTTAAAAGAAACACAACCAGATATTGTCTGTTTACAGGAACTCAAATCAGAAACTAAAAACTTTCCAATCGATGCGATTGAAGAAGCGGGATACAATGCCGTTTGGCTGGGTCAAAAAAGTTGGAACGGCGTTGCGATTCTCTCTAAAACTGAAATAAAAGAACTGCACAACGACTTGCCAGGCGAGGATGATGAATTTACCCATAGCCGATATATTGAGGCATTTACCGGAGGAATTGTTGTTGGCTGTATTTATCTGCCAAACGGAAATCCTTTCCCTGGACCAAAATTCGATTACAAACTTCGTTGGATGGAACGATTGAAACAGCATGCGAAAGATCTGGTCAATCGTGACTTACCCGTTGTTTTGGTGGGCGATTATAATATAATCCCTACTGAATTAGACACTTATAAACCAGTCAAATATTTGGAGAACGCATTATTTAGACCTGAGTCACGCGAGGCTTTTAAAGATTTGCTTGAACAAGGCTGGACAGATGCCATTAGAACGCTTTACCCTACTGAACCAATTTATACCTACTGGGATTACTTTAGAAAAGCTTACGGAAGGGATGCAGGTTTAAGGATTGATCACTTTTTGCTGAATAAAAATATTGCAGGCATGTTAGTTTCTGGACAGGTTGACAAACACGTTCGTGGATGGGAAGGTACTAGCGACCATGCCCCCGTGTGGATTGAGATTAGTGATGTATAAAAGGGCAAGAAGACTTCCATTGAATCAATTACTTCTATTTTTCGACATCGTTATGAGAGCGTTTTCGTCCTAGGTTTCTGCGATTCAAACTGTTAGCTAACTGAGAAAAGCATTGCTAGCAAATACTGAATATTGCATTTAATACCTGTTTGTGAGATGTTTATCATCATTACCATTGACATTCTTATTTAAACAGCTGATAATACCAAATATGGTTGATAAATAGTCTAATGGCGATTTTTAAAACACATAGGGACATAGGTTTTTGAGAAAGAAATAGAGGACATAGGCTATGTTCCGCGAAGCGGAACGCTATGTGAATTAAAGCTGCCAGCTCTTAGTCGATTTAAATCTGTGTTTCTATGTGGTGAATGTTAGACCATTATATACGCATAAGTGGTATAATTTGATTTTTGATTCAAATTTGACTTTAAGAAAACTTAGGGTTCGTAATCCGAAACTTAGCTCTGAAAAGCAATCTGGTCAAAGCGACAATGCCGTAGTTGGCAAAATGAGACTAAAATCCCGTAGGGACGGAATGGTTATAGAACCAAAAAATAAATCTGTTCAGAATCCCCTAAGGGATGACATCGGATCGGAATATAAATCTACCTAATGCACAACAATATAGAACAAAGTATAACCCCTAAGGAGTTTGGGATATCTTGAACGACAGTTATTTACAATCTTTTTACTCCTTTGGGGGTTCGTTATAATTTATATTTTAGAATTTTAATTCTCAACGTCATTTCATATTGATTTATATGAAATATAATCAATACTTCAATTCATAAGTAGTTAACGAACTAAGCCTTACAAACAATTTATGGTCGTAAGACTTTACGACTGTATAATGGATGCATCTCTATTTGGCATCAGTGATCGCCCAATCATCCGTACGGAACGAAGAAACCGGATTATCATTTGTTCCAAACAAATCACCCACAACAAAATCTTTAAAGGCATACCTTACTGCAACGGGTTCTTTTACTGAATTTGACGAAACTGTAATTCCTTCATTAGTAATGCTAGCAACCGCAGGATAAAACTGTTTATCTGCCCCCGCAATCTCAAAGTTCTCTAACTTTTTACCGTGTGATGTTAAGCCAACGGGTGCGTTATCAAAAGTTAATTTTGCAACGCCATCAGCTATTTTCATTTCTTTAATAACCGGACTGCCAGACTGAATTCCTTTGATTCCATAAGTTTTTTCTAAAGCTAGATAAGCCAATCTTTTTGATCCAATTTTCTTATTTGGCGGATGAATGAAGCGCTCCTCGCCGATATCCATAATACTTGCCATCCCGGTGTTTGTTGACTTGGTTGATGCTTTTAGCTGTGCTTCTCGCAAATACGCAGAATTAAGTCCGCTTTTCCCGTAATCGTAAGGAGCAATTTGCATGTAGTAAAAAGGAAAATCGCCTTGCTTCCAAAGATCTCGCCAGTTTTGAATTAGTCCGGGCATGAGTTTTTGGTACTCAGCAGGCTCGTTTCTGTTGGATTCGCCTTGATACCAAATGGCTCCTTTAATTGCATAGCCTACCAAAGGATTTATCATCGCATTGAATAAAACAGTCGGAGTTTGTTGTGATAATTTATCGACAGGCTTTTTTTCTGGCAACTTAACCCAATCGAAGTTTTTGATTCCCATTTCGTTAATCCAAGGTTCAATGCGTGTGCCACCCCAGCTAGAGTGGATTAAACCAATTGGCACATTCAGTTTTTTGTTGAGCATTAAGCCAAAATAGTAAGCTGTTGCACTAAAATTCATCACGTTTTCTGGCACACATAAGCTCCAGCCTGCGTCAAAATCATCCAATGGCTCTAAACTGGCGCTCTTTTTAACTGTGAATAACCTAATCTTTGAGTTTTCTGAAAAAGCAATGGCTTCCGCAGAACCAGAAATAGGTTGATTACGAAAACCTTTCATTGGCATTTCCATATTAGATTGCCCAGAACAAAGCCAAACTTCGCCAATTAACACATTTTTAAGTGTAATCGCTTTACCATCACTAATGGAAATCTGGTACGGTCCACCAGCAACAGGTGTTGCTACTTTTACTTTCCAAGATCCATCGTTACTTGCAGTTGCTGTATAGCTTTTCTTATCCCAAGATGTGGTTACGTTTACCTTCGCATTTTTATTGGCTTTCCCCCAAATACCTGCTTGGGTCTGCTGTTGCAAAACCATGTTATCGTTGAATATAGCTGGCAACTTAATATCTGCAAATGCCTGCAAGGAAGCCATTGCGCTGATAAAAAAGATTCCAAATGTGTAAGTGATTTTCTGTTTCATTTTTATCTAATTAGGTTTCAATTTAGATGTATTTCAACTACTTTTTAGTCCTCGCCAATAACCAAGCTTTCAATACTGGATAATAACCTTCCTCAATTGGCGCATCTACCAAATTAATTTTAAATTGTCCGCATTTTGAAACCAGCTTTTCTTTGAATGCTTTGATTTTATCCAAATAAACCTGCTTAAACTGTGATGGGTTTAGCTTTAAAGTTTCTCCGCTTTCTACATCTATAAAATTGTAAGGACGGTTTTCAAAATCAAAATCGAGTTCATGCTTTTGTTCATTCACGTTAAAAATAATGATCTCGTTTTTTAAATATTTTAAATGTTGCAGCGCCACAAAGACTTCATCTAAATAATGATCATCTGCATCGGGTGAAAACATATCCGTAAATAAAACAACAAACGAGCGTTTCGGGATTTTATCTGCGATGGAATGTAGATTGGCTATTAGGTTCGTCTTAGTGTTTAGCTGTTTTTCTGCCAGAGTTTTAGAAAGCTCGTTCAACAAAAACTTTTGGTGGCTGGTGGTTGATTTTGCAGGCGAGTGGAATTTTACATCCTCGTCAAACAGCGTAATGCCAAAAGCGTCTCTTTGGCGTTTCAGCAGATTAATTATGCAAGCCGCTGCTAAAGCACTAAACTGCAGTTTATTGATTCCTTTTTCGGGATAATACATCGATGATGATTGATCAATAAGGATATGGCAGCGTAGGTTGGTTTCCTCCTCAAATCGTTTAACAAACAGCTTATCCGTACGGGCAAAAAGTTTCCAATCAATATTTTTGACGGAATTGCCTTCGTTATATAAACGATGCTCTGCAAACTCTACCGAAAAACCATGAAACGGGCTTTTATGCAAACCGGTTAAAAAGCCTTCTACAACCTGCTTCGCCAAAAGTTCAAGGTTTCCAAAACCGATGGATTCATCAAAATCAACCTCTAAATTTGCCATTCAATAAATAAACAAATTTTTTATCCTAAAACAAAAAAAACAGAGCGCTTTCGCACCCTGTTTAAACTAAACCAATTTATCTACACCTAATTTTTTGAAAACACGCCGTTGTTGTTGATCCATGCTAAACCGTAAAATTTATCATCTGTGGTAATGTCTAAATCGCCATCATTATCAATATCTTGTACTCTAATCAAATTGATCCATTTATTAGCCTTAGGGTCGCTGTTGTCTTTCAAGCTGCCAAGGCTAACATCATCAAACTTGTTGGCGCCATTATTCTTTAATAACTGTAAGTAATAGCCTATATAAAAACCCTGCTGTTGTTTTCCGTCGCCTGTGCGGGTAATCAACACATCTGTTTTGCCATCTTTATCGTAATCAATAAAATCGATATCAACCACTATTCCAAAGCCAGAAACGGCAGGTACTTTTACCATTCTTGAAGTCATAAAATTACCGCTGGCATTGCCCAATAAAATTATGGTTTCAGCACCGTTAAACTCATGTCCGCCGGTCACTAAATCCAAATAACCATCGTTATTAATGTCATATAATTCAGAAGCAAAGTAAGCTTTACCGAAAAATTCGCCAGGGTAAGTTGTTAAATCTTCTTTGAAACCTGCTGTACCATCATTTATCAAGAATCTGCTGATGCCTTTTGTATCAGTTATAAACAGATCCACATCTCCGTCGTTATCAATATCGCCTGCCGTTACAGACCCCATATAGCCTTTAGGTACGGTTAAGTCTTTTACTGTAAACTTACCGTTGTTGTTCATCAATACTTTCATACTTTCGCCAGCGTATGGTGCTCTATCAAACCCAGATCCCACAAAAACAACGTCTAACCAACCATTTTTATCTAAATCAACAACTATCGCTTTTCTTGCGTTCAGCATTTTTGGCGCACCATTACTGAACACAGTTTGGTCTTTATTAAAAGAGAACACATCGTTTCTAAAATATTCTATACCAACCTCAGCATTGCCGTAAGCATTACTTGCACCAGCAATAATATCAAGGTCTCCATCTTTATCGAAATCTCCATAGGCTCTAGCGTTGTAGGCATCTTCAAAATAGTTTACGTTTAAAGCCGTTTTTGGAATTGCGGTAGAAAAATCGATATATAAATTATTTTGGATATAGTCGTTGTAAGATGTTTTTTTGTTTGCGTTAAGATCTTGCGTTACGCCTATCAATAAAATAGCAGGATAATACTTTATTGTTGATTTGTTTTGAGCTTCGACCGTTAATTGGAGCGATTGTGAGAAATCAACTGGTGTGATGTCACTTTTAACGGCGTTATTTCCTATCTTTAAGATTGCTTTTTCAGAAACTGTAAAGGTTGGAATCAATTCTTTTACATTTATACCTTTAGGTAGCTCTATATTAATGGTTTGCCCATCAAAAGTAGATTGGTAATCTTTATCTAAACTTGGATTATTAGCTTTCAAAAACCCAAATTGTGTCAACTCTTTTTCCTGAGAATATGGCGAAACACCGGGCTTTTGATCTTTTGCGCACCCCACCATTAAAAAGCTGGCAATCAAAAAAGAGACGTAAAATTTAAGTTTCATAACAATGTTTTGGGTTTTCTTTATTTTTTTAGAAGCACCTCGGTGTTTTTATACGCCACAGTTCTGTTTGTAGTTACAAATAAATTATTTAACACCCTAAGATGTCTTTTTTTTGGAAATTTCAAATATATCACTAATTATCCACAGGGTTTCGGATTACCAAGCATAAAATGTATTTTTACAGGTATTGATCTAATTAAATAATGAGCGAAGAAAAGGAAGACAAATCAAATTATTCGGCGGATAATATTCAGGTTTTAGAAGGTTTAGAAGCCGTTCGTAAACGTCCGGCGATGTACATTGGTGATACAGGTCAAAAAGGCTTGCATCACTTGGTTTATGAAGTTGTAGATAATTCCATTGATGAGGCTTTAGCTGGTTACTGTACAGATATTTTTGTAACCATTTTAAAGGATAATTCTATAAAAGTTAGTGATAACGGACGTGGTATCCCTACTGCTATGCACACCAAAGAAAAACGGTCGGCATTAGAAGTAGTAATGACGGTTTTACACGCAGGTGGTAAATTTGATAAGGACACTTACAAAGTTTCTGGTGGTTTACACGGTGTTGGGGTAAGTTGTGTTAACGCACTTTCTATCCATTTAACAGCAGAAGTACATAGAGACGGTAAAATATACATGCAAGAGTATTCTTGCGGTAAACCACAGTATTCTGTTAAAGAAATTGGCACCGCGAGTGATACTGGTACTATTGTAACTTTTACTCCTGATGATTCTATTTTTACCCAGACTACAGAATATAAGTTCGATATTATTGCGAGCAGATTAAGAGAGTTAGCTTTCTTAAATAAAGGTATTAAATTAACCTTGACGGATGAGCGTGAGCTTAACGAAGATGGTTCTTTTCTGTCTGAGTTTTTCTATAGTGAAGGTGGCTTAAAGGAGTTTGTAAAGTACTTGGACGAAAGTCGTACTGCTTTAATTCCAGAAGCTATTTATATTGAAGGAGAGAAAAACGGCATTCCGGTTGAACTTGCTTTCACTTACAATAACTCCTACAGTGAAAATGTGCACTCTTACGTAAATAACATTAACACACATGAGGGAGGTACGCATATTGCAGGTTTTAGACGTGGTTTAACCCGTACTTTAAAGTCTTACGCAGATAAATCTGGCTTGACCAAAAACCTTAAAATAGAAATTACTGGCGATGACTTTAGAGAAGGTTTAACTGCTGTTATTTCTGTAAAAGTACAGGAGCCACAATTTGAAGGACAAACCAAAACCAAGTTAGGTAACAACGAGGTAACTGGTGCTGTTGATATCGCTGTTGGCGAGGCTTTAGGGAACTTCTTAGAAGAAAACCCAAGAGAAGCTAAACTGATTGTAAACAAAGTTATTTTGGCTGCTACCGCCAGAGCCGCTGCCCGGAAGGCCAGAGAAATGGTTCAGCGCAAGAACGTAATGGGTGGTTCTGGTTTGCCAGGAAAACTAGCCGATTGCGCCAATAAAGATCCGCATGTTTGCGAGTTGTACTTAGTCGAGGGAGATTCGGCAGGTGGAACTGCAAAACAAGGCCGTGACCGTGATTTTCAAGCTATTTTGCCTTTAAAAGGTAAAATTTTGAACGTGGAGAAAGCCATGGAGCACAAGATTTACGAAAATGATGAGATAAAAAACATTTTTACCGCTTTAGGTGTAAGCATTGGTACGCCAGAAGACGATAAAAAGTTAAATATTGAAAAGTTGAGATACCATAAAATCATTATCATGACGGATGCTGATATCGACGGTTCGCACATTACGACGTTGATTTTAACATTCTTTTTCCGTTACATGAAGGATTTGATTGAATTTGGGAACGTTTATATTGCGGCGCCACCTTTATATCAAGTTAAAAAAGGTAAAGATTTTGAATACTGCTGGAATGATGCTCAACGCGATATCGCAGTTCAACGCTTAAAAGGCGCAGGTAAAGAGGAAAGCGTTCATATACAACGTTATAAAGGTTTAGGAGAGATGAATGCTGAACAATTGTGGGAAACTACGCTGAACCCGGCAACCAGAACTTTAAAACAGGTAACTATTGACAACGCGGTGGAAGCTGACCATATTTTCTCTATTTTAATGGGTGACGAGGTTGCACCTCGTAGAGAGTTTATTGAGAAAAATGCAAAGTATGCTAAGATTGATGCTTAG
>JBBSTQ010000119.1:0-8886 GCA_038235745.1 Sphingobacteriales bacterium | reverse complement strand
GGCACTTATACGTATCGTGTTCCAAAACATTTAAGCCAGCAAATTGCAACCGGCAGAAGGGTAGTTGTACAGTTTGGGAAAAGTAAAATTTACACCGCAATTGTCTTCGCTATCAGCAATAAAGCACCCACACAGTACGAAGCAAAATATCTCTTAGACGTTCTAGACGAGAAAGCCATCGTTACGGATACCCAGTTGAAACTGTGGCAATGGCTTGCCGAATATTACCTGTGTACTTTGGGCGAAGTGATGGCAGCTGCATTGCCTTCGGCATTGAAATTGGCGAGCGAGACACGTGTTGTTTTAAACCAGCAACACAGTTTTGACAAAAGCCAATTAAACGATAGGGAGTTTTTGATTTTAGATGCGCTGGAGCTGAAACACGAATTAAGCATTACGGAAATAACCAAAATTCTTGCTCAAAAATCGGTTTTCCCTATTTTGAAATCTCTTTTAGATAAAAAAGTGATTTTTATTGTGGAAGAAATCGAAGAGAAATTCTCGCCGAAAAAAGTTTCAATCATTCACTTGCACCAAAACTTTGACGATAAAGAAAACCTACGTCATTTATTTACCGAACTGGAGAAAGCCCCTAAACAAGTAGATGCTTTGCTTGCGTACTTGAAGTTGTCAAAAGATAAAACTGAAATTAAAAAGTCAGATTTAATAGAGGCATCAGGCGCTAGCGCTGCGATTATTAAAGCTTTGATAGATAAAGAAGTTTTTGTGCTTGATAAAAAGATAGTCAGCCGTTTTTCTTCAGAAGATTTAGCGGTAATTTCTGATTTTGTGCTTAGCAAAGAGCAACAACAAGCCTTAACAGAAATTAAAGAATCTTTTGAAACTAAGCCTGTGGTTTTATTGCAAGGCGTAACGTCATCGGGGAAAACCCAAATTTACATTCGGTTGATTGAAGAATACCTCGCAAAAGAAAAACAAGTTTTGTACCTGCTGCCAGAAATTGCTTTAACAGGGCAAATGATTGACCGTTTAAAAGTTTATTTCAAAGATCAAATTATTGTGTATCACAGTAAATTT
The DNA here is from genome assembly GCA_038235745.1 of Sphingobacteriales bacterium. Classification (GTDB taxonomy): domain Bacteria; phylum Bacteroidota; class Bacteroidia; order Sphingobacteriales; family Sphingobacteriaceae; genus Pseudopedobacter. Next base: position 7,848 of record JBBSTQ010000119.1, on the reverse strand, counting down.
AACGATAATGAGCGGGCAGAAATCTGGCAAAAAGTATTAAATAAAGAGGTTAAAATAGTATTGGGCGCAAGATCTTCCATCTTTTTGCCTTTTGCGGATTTAGGTTTCATCATCATTGATGAAGAACATGAGGCCAGTTTTAAGCAATTTGAACCTGCGCCCCGTTACCACGCCCGCGATGCTGCAATTATGATGGGTTATTTTACTGGTGCAAAAGTTTTATTGGGATCGGCAACTCCGTCTTTAGAAACCTATTTCAACGCTTTAAATAATAAATATGGTTTGGTAAAGTTAACCACGCGTTATGGCGGTGTTAAGCTTCCAGAGATAGAAGTCGTGAGTATTTCTGAAGAACGAAATCGCAAATTGATTAAGGAAAACTTTACGAGCGTTCTGTTAGATAAAATCAATGAAACGCTGGAAATTAAAGAGCAAGTAATTCTTTTCCAGAACAGGAGGGGTTATGTGCCCATATTGATTTGTAAAACCTGCGGAAATACGCCCAAGTGCATCAACTGCGATGTGAGCTTAACTTACCACAAAGCCAGCGGTAAGTTGCACTGCCATTATTGCGGTTACAAAGAGGATAACATAACCGAGTGTCCTGCTTGTGCGTCAAAACACATAGAATACAAAGGTTTAGGGACAGAAAAGATTGAAGATGATTTAAAAGTGATTTTGCCGAATGCGAATATTGCCCGCATGGATTACGATACCACCAGAAATAAAAATGCTCACCAAATAATTTTAAACGCTTTTGAAGAACGTAAGATCGATATTTTGGTGGGTACACAAATGGTGGCGAAAGGTTTGGATTTTGAAAACATCACTTTGATTGGAATCATAAACGCAGATAGCATTATTCAGTTTCCAGATTTTAGAGCTTATGAGCGAAGCTTCCAACTGTTGTCGCAAGTTGCAGGTAGGGCAGGGAGAAGGAGTAAACAGGGTAAAGTGATTATCCAAACGTATGACGTTAAACACCGCGTTATTAGGCAAGTGGTAGATAATGATTACGAGGGAATGTACCGTGAGGAAATGATTGAAAGGGCACAGTTTAAATATCCGCCTTTTTACAAAATCATCCAAATAAACATCAAACACAAAGATTTGGGTGTACTTTTGAGAATTTCAGAGAACTTCGCTAAATTGCTGAGGCACCACCTGGGCGATATGGTTTTAGGTCCTCACAGTCCGTTGGTGGCCAGGGTGCGTAACTATTACATACAAACCATTACCATAAAGATTGATTGGAAGAGCCAGTCCCTCGTTAAGATAAAAAACCTGCTGAAAGAGCAGGTTAGTGTTTTTGAAGCCGATAAAGATAATAAAGGCGTTTTTGTAATTATGGATGTGGATCCTTATTAATCTCTGCCAAAGTTATATTGTAAGCTCAGTTGAGCTAAAGGTCTTGAGTTGTATTGAAATCTGATGAAATTGTTTGACGAGATCAACGTGTTGTTTTCTTGGGTTTTAATTTCTTTGTCCGAAGTTCTGATGAAGTCAAAACCAGCCTCTGCACTAATTGTCAAAGCTCTTAAAACGTTGTATTTTAATCCAATGAATGGATTTACGGTAGCTGCGTTTTTTTCGATGTTGACGTTGTATAAGAAATTCGAAGTAGTTTTGTCACTTGCCGTACCGTCAAAGTTTGCTCGTTTATAACCTAAATCCATCCCGTAAAACGGTTGCAGTCTGCTATAAATTAAGCTCCGTTCAAAACCTATCTTTAAATCTAAAGAATTGTATTTTCCATTTACGGTTTCACAGTTTGTGCATCCATTTGTGAAAGAATAATCATTCTCTTTAAATGTATATGCAGAAAACCTGTAGGATATTTGGTTGTCATTTATCTTCAACATTACGCCATTTAAACCAGAAGTATAAAATTTAGAATTGTCACGAACTTCGTTAAGCAACTTAGGTTGCTCATCTACAGCCAATAATTTAATCCCGATGGAATAGTTAGAATCACTTTGAGATTGCGCAAAGCTGGCAACTGCAAACAGTTGAAATATGAGTAGAGGTAATAATTTTTTCATCTAAAATTTTTTACAAAAGTATAATTTATTTTCCTCTTCCTTGGATAATAATCACAATTGTGTAAACCATAATTTTAAAGTCTAACGCAAGTGATCTGTTTTGAATGTAAATGATATCAAAAGTTAAACGTTTGATCATCTGTGCTATATTTTCGGCATAGCCAAATTTCACTTGACCCCAAGAAGTGATACCAGGTAAAACTTTTTGTAGTTGATGGTAATGAGGCGCAACTTTGACAATTTGATCAATGTAGAATTGGCGTTCTGGCCTTGGGCCTACAATAGCCATTTCCCCTTTTAAAACGTTAAAAAACTGTGGCAGTTCGTCTAATCTTAATCGGCGTAGAAAAAGCCCAAAACCAGTAATTCTTTGGTCGTTGTAACTAGATAGCATTGGTCCATTTAGTTCGGCATTGTTACGCATGGTTCTAAATTTATGAATCATGAAAGGTTTGCCGTTTTTGCCCACCCGTTCTTGCGAATATAAAATCGATCCTTTGCTGTTAAGCTTAACTAAAATGGCAATGAGCATGTAAAGCGGACTTAAAGCAATTAGGATAAATAAGCTTAAAGAGTAGTCAATAAAGGTTTTTACAACACGTTGCCAAAAAGGCATAGATTGGGTATGCAGTGTGATCAATGGGATAGAAAAAAGGTAGCTAATTTTCACAAAACCCGATACGATATCATATACATCCGGAATAATGTGAACGGTAACCTTGTGTTTTTCCAATTCATCCAATAAAGTCTTTAAAAGTTGATGCTGCGAGGTTTCCACCGCTATAATCACTTCTTCAATCTCGTTCTGCTTAAGCACCAACTGCAAACCTTCATTAACTCCAAACTTAGGCAGGTTTAGCTGTAACTCAGAAGAACCATCTGTGTCAACATCGTAAAACCCAACAATATTAAAACCTAATGATTTTTTTTGCTGATTAATTTCGTCTAAAATATTTTTTGCGTTTGCATTGTTGCCTATAATTAAAGTATTGAAGCCTATTTTTCTGCTCTGCAACAATTTTTTTATCGTGGTCAAAAACGAAAGTCTGAACACGGCAAGAATACCGAAGTGCAACAAGCTCAGCCTAACAATTTTTGAAATTTGCTCTGATGACTCCTGTGTTTGAAATATTGAAACATAAGCCAACAAGAAAATTAAGATGAGTAAGGATTGATTTACGGTGGAAACCAGTTCCTTGAACCTTGATTTTCTTTTAGTTTCTAAAAATGTTCCAGAAAACACGTATAACAAAACGAGTGTCAACAACCAAAGTGCATAACGCTCGTTAACAAAAAAAGGAAGATATTTAAACCGAAAGGCTAAAAACAAAAAGATAACGCAGCCAAACGCATTGATTAGGAAGTAGAATAGCTGGGTTTTTTTTATCATTTAAACTAACTGACTGTTATTCAAGCTGTATTTTTAATATACGATGTAAAACTAAGAAAATGCCTTAAATATCGGCTAGAGATTATATTTTTGTGGAGCAATGGCGTATAAATATGTTGACAATTACCGAGAAAGAGGAGCGAGAAGAAAGTTGGTGCTTGAGTTGAAGGGCAAAGGTATTTCCGATGAAAATGTATTAAATGCAATTGGGACAGTAAAACGTCATTACTTTTTTGACGAAACTTTTTGGGCACAAGCTTATTTAGACAAAGCTTTCCCGATTGGGGAGGGGCAAACCATTTCTAATCCTTACACGGTGGCCTACCAAACAGAGCTGCTACACATTCAAAAAGGGGATAAGATCTTGGAAATAGGCACTGGTTGTGGCTACCAAACTTGTGTGCTATTGGAGTTGGGTGCCAAGGTTTTTACTATTGAAAGACAAGAAAAACTGTACAATCGTACAATTCAGGTTTTGCCGCATATCGGCTATAAAGCAAAGTTTTTTATGGGCGATGGTTCAAGAGGCATCGAATTTCATGCTCCTTTTGATAAAATCATTGTAACAGCAGGCGCTCCTTTAGTTCCGCAGATTTTGTTAAGACAGCTGAAAATAGGTGGTATTTTGGTTATCCCCGTGGGCGATGAGAAAGAACAGAAAATGGTAACGGTAATTAGAGTGGGAGAGAACGAATTCGATAAAATTGTTTTGGATACGTTTAGGTTTGTGCCGTTGTTAGGAGATCAGGCGTGGTAATTTTAGTTCATTAGTGGAGTGAGTTCATAAACCACTAGTCATTAGGCTGGATGGGCGGTTTTGATAATGAAAAATCAGTTTACTAGAAATCCGTTTATACTTAGGTAAATGGCGATTATGCTATCAAATTTGTTTTAACGACATTAATTTTTATTGAATGGCAAGTTGTTGAAAAACATAATTTGAAACTGGTTTCTATGATTGCCTTGAGTAGCCTGATTCAAAAACCCCAATTCTACTTTAAAGTTTTTATTGATGATGTAGCCGGCGCCTCCGTATATGCGGTTTCTGTCATAAGAAGGCGCTCGGTCGTTTAAGAATACCTCATTATATGCGGAGGCATAAAATGTATTATCTGTTAAAGTCTTGTTATTTATAGGAACATTTAGCGACAGAAAATACCTGAAACGAACTTGAAAATCCGACGCTAAAAAGCGTTCTTCAACGCGGTAACGGTGCTGTAAATTAATACGACCGAAAGTTTGTTTTGTAATAAATTGCTGATAAATGCGATGCTCATTGTTCCCTGTTTTATCATCAGTATTTGCAACGTAATTTTCAGACTGAATGAATCCATAACCCAATAAAACATTGTTGTTATTTTGCGATAGGTTATAGCCTATGCCCGTCCGTAACAATAGTTGTTGCAAGTCTCCGGCAAAATTATAGTTGCGGTATTGCACTTCATTGTGCCAATTGAATTTTTTGTTTATTTGTTGATTACCAAGATATAAAAACCAGTTGCCAATATTATTTTTTTGTGCAAATGATTGTTGGGTTAAAAGAACTATTGAAAGTATAGTTGAATAGCGTTTGAAGAAAGTAAAAAGCATTTTTTAAAAGTAAGTGTCCCCGGATTTAGAGGGAAGTTGAAAATATGAAAAAGTTCTTTTATTATTCTTAATCTTTCTCCAAATTCTATTGCCAAATGAACTAAGTCGCACCAAAGTAAAGCCTAATAAACTTAATGACCAATTAATTTAAAAGTTCTTCATCGCCTTATCAATCTCTCTTTTGACGTCTCGCTCTTTTAAAGAATCGCGTTTATCAAAAGCTTTTTTACCCTGTGCTAACGCGATTTCTAACTTCGCAAAGCCTCTATCACTGATAAAGATTTTTAGCGGAATAATAGTTAAGCCCTTGTCTTCGCCTTTTATCAATAATTTTTTGATTTCTTTTTTAGTCAACAGTAATTTCCGATCTCTTTTAGCCTCGTGGTTATAAAATGAGCCGTGAGAATATTCGGAAATATGTAGATTTCTGATATACATTTCACTATTGATAAAGGTGCAAAAAGAATCACTAATGTTGGCCTTTCCTTCCCTAATCGATTTAATTTCAGTACCTAAAAGTTTTATGCCAGCCACAAAAGTTTCTAAGATATTGTATTCAAATCTCGCTTTTTTGTTTCTGATGTTTATATCTGATGTCATGTTTTTCAATCTCGTGTTAGGCAAATATAAAAGATAAATTTTAGGATGTGTGGCGTGGTTGTTTAATAAATAATATACTTGGCTTTTGTGAATTTGTTTCCTGAAAAAAGATGTAATATCAGTAAAAATGGGTATACGTAAAAATTTCACTTCTACTAATTTTACACTCGAACAAAAAACATAAACAATATGAATAGTATAAAAATTACTTTTTTAACGTATTTGGTTTTAGTATTGATTACAGGTTGTGGAAAAGAAAAAGAAGCACCGTGTAATTTAGCTGCAAATATTTCTGTAAGTGGTGTCCCCGAATGTTCAAATGCAAAAGTTACCTTTTTTAAAAAAAATGGTACTGCTGGCGAAAGTATAGGCATCCAATTTGGCAATTCTTCTGGAAAACCATTTATTACGATACAAACATCTAAAAGGCCAATTGGCCCTGGAATCTACCTTAGATATAATTATGCGATAGATGACGGGTCTAACTTTACAAGGGGGAACCAAACATTTTTAAAAAGCGTGGATGTTGAGATTACAAAAATGGACAGAACAAATAAACTAATTTCTGGACGCTTTAGTGCGGAGGCCGAATCAGGTACTTATGGCGGTTTACATCACTTGGATAAATTTAGCGGAACTTTTACAGATGTATCATTTCCTTAACAAAGTATATCGCATATCGAAAATGCCCTAGCTTTACCATCATGCGTTACGCAGCCGTACCGTCAGAAACAGCGCAAACATTTTAATGAGTCTGTACTAAACTTAATTTCTAAGTCCATAAAATCCATTTATCTTGAGGTTATTTTGCTAAATTCTTCAATGGTAAATGGATTTTTAATTGCTAGTCTGTTTTTCGTAAAATACAAAGCGGTAACATGTAAGCTTGTTTACCCTACTTTTTAAAAGCTACTCTCCAAATAACGCCAGCTCCATCATCGCAAACCAATAACGCACCGTCTTTTGCAACGCTTACACCAACAGGTCTTCCGTGTACATCTCTTCCGCCACCTCCAACAACGAACCCAGTTAAAAAATATTCTTCTTTCCCAGCGGGTTTACCATCTTTAAAAGGCACAAAAACAACTTTGTAACCAGTGAACTTAGAGCGATTCCAAGAACCGTGTTGGCCAATAAAAGCTCCATTCTTATACTTTGCAGGAAATTGATTTGCATTATAAAAAGCTAATCCTAAAGAAGCACTGTGTGGTGCAAGCGCATAATCCGGCACAATCGCTTTCGCTACCAATTCTGGGTTTTCGCCTTTACGTCTTGGGTCAACGTGATTACCAAAATAGCTGTAAGGCCAGCCATAAAATGCATCTGGTTTAACCGATGTTATATAATCTGGCACCAAGTTGTCTCCTAGTCCGTCTCTTTCGTTCACAGCTGTCCAAAGTTCTTTAGTTACCGGATTCCACGCCATTCCAACAGGGTTTCGCAATCCCGAACCGTAAATCTTTTCTCCGCTACCGTCTGGATTTACCTCCAAAATATTTGCCCTCCGTATTTCTTTATCCATTCCGTTTTCGCCAACATTACTGCCAGAGCCTACTGAAATATATATTTTAGAATTATCAGCATTTGCTATTAAATTCCTTGTCCAGTGGTTGTTGTAACCGCCAGCGGGTAAGTCCACTTTTTTTTTGCCAGCACCCTCAATTTTCAATGCCCCACTTTTGTACGGGTAAGCCATCAATCCATCAGTATTAGCTACGTAAAACTGATCTCCAATAATCAGCATTCCATACGGTTGGTTAAGCCCACTTAAAAACAAACTCTTGGTTTCAGCAATTCCGTCGCCGTCCGCATCGCGGTAAAGCAAAATATTGTTAGCACTTTTTCCGCCAACTTCTGCATCAGACTGACCGATAATTGTACCTACTACTTTTTCTTTAACTGTTCTTTCAGAGTTTGATAACACAACAAGCACATCGCCGTTCGGTGCAATGTACGTTCGCCTAGGGCTTTTAATTCCTTCTGCAAAGCGAGTAACAATAAAACCTTCAGGCGCTTTCGGCGTTTCGTTATCTTTCCAGCCGATGACGTTACTGAACTTCATTTTAGAGTCTGAAATGGAGGCTAGAGAATCAAGATTCATAGCGGAAGTTGCGTCTGCTGAAGATCTCCGCTCGGCTTCTGATATTTTATTGCTGTTGCAAGCAGTTGTTAAAACTGCACAGAGTGGGATGATGTAAAGTAGGTTATTGGTTTTCATAGCGATGT
>JBBSTQ010000118.1:0-8902 GCA_038235745.1 Sphingobacteriales bacterium | reverse complement strand
TATTAAAAAGATTAAGACTTAAAAAGGGAGTGTTATCAGACGAAAAAAATAAGAGAAGTTTTAAAAGTTTAACTGAATGTGATATCATCCAAGTTCAGAATAACATAGACGCTAACCTATTACAAGAGAGGGGTTTTAAAAAAAACAAAATTATCATTGTGCCTAATGGTATCTCTAAAAAAAGGTTAAGTTTATTCAATAGTGATAGTAAGAATTACAACAGTCCTTTTACTATCGCTTTTGTCGGCACTTTTGATTTCAGAAAAGGCGCAATAGATTTTCCTTATATTGTTACAGAGATTCTTAAGCAGTACCCTGGTTGTAAATTCAAGTTATTGGGAACAAAAGGAATTTTTATTAACGAAGACGAAGTCAGGAACTTTTTCCCAAAAAGGCTCAGAAACAGCTTAAGCATACTACCGACATTTGAGCCCGATGACTTACCAAGTTTATTGAACGATTGCCAATTGGGCATCTTCCCCTCCTATTTTGAAAGCTTTGGTTTTGGAGCATTAGAAATGATGGCCGCTGGCTTGCCTGTGGTTGGTTATAAATCTCCAGGGCCATCAGACTTTTTAATAGAGGGTCTTTTGATTGCCATCGGTGATAAGAAATCTCTGGCAAAAAAAGTGTTAGAGGTTTTGAGCAATAAAAATGAATTAGTAAAATTAGGATCAGAAGCAAGAAATATTGCCAAAAAATATGATTGGGATATCATAGCAAAAAAAGCATCTGAATCTTATTTGGCACAATTGACAACTCAATCTAAAAGATTATGAAAATAACAGTTTGTATACCTACATATAATCGACCTGATCTTTTAAAGGAAGCCATAGAATCATGTTTGATGCAATCATACCCGCCCTATGAAATTATTATTGGTGATGATTCCAAAAATGATGATTCTTTAAAACTAGTTGATAGCTATATTTTAAACAATAATGTTAAAATAGTTTATCAAAAAAATGCTCCTTCTTTAGGGCAGCTTGCAAACGTTAATGATCTGATGAAAAAAGCCTCGGGAGATAAATTTGTGCTGCTACATGATGATGATTTGCTATTGCCTGATGCTTTAGAATCCATGAAACAAGTTTTTGATGAATTTCCAGATGTACAGGTAGTATATGGCAAGCAAATTCTAATTAATGAGGATGGTTCTGAAAAATTAGAAGATAGCGAGAAATTAAATAACTATTATTATAGAACAAAAGAGTTGGAGGGTTCTGTATTATCTTCTTTGGAAGCTGCAATGGTACAACAATTTCCGAATGACTGTTATATGCTAGATATGGAGATTGTCAAAAGACATGGGTATGGCTCAAAAGATGAAGTTGGTAATGCTGGTGATTTTGATTTTGGTTTTAGGTTAGGTACCGCCGGATACAAGTTTCATTTTTTAAATAAAGTGACCGCAAAATACAGAGTTACGGAAAGTTCAGTAGCGAGAAATGGAACAGATTCTGCTTATCAGTCCTATAAATTAATAGATGCAATTGATTATAAGAAAAGTGGGGAAGTTGACTATAGAAAAATCATATTGAGTAAGAAGTCTCCTATTGCTATGCTACAGGCGGTAAATACCGGTAAATTATCCGATGCATTTAATATTTATAAAAGTAAATGGCATCGAGGCCAGATTTTAACACTTGGTGGGATTAAAAGGCTAATGATCATAACATCATCATATCTAAAAAGATGATGTTGTTAAATCAATTTCCAGGTTAAGACAGCATTTTATGCTTAATTACAGTACAAAAGAATCTATAAAACAACAATTCAAGCATACAGCGAAAGAAGAATACAATTAAATGAAAATTACCTTCATATGCGGCTCATTAGAACCAGGAAAAGATGGCGTGGGCGATTATGTCCTCAGGTTATCGGAAGAGCTAACGCTTTCCGGTCATAACGTATCTGTTCTTGCGCTATTTGATAAATTTGTTGAAAAAGATTTAGAGGGCGTTCACAACTGTTCAAAGGGATCAATTCCATATTTAAGAGTTAGTCATAAAACAGATTATACAGAGCATTTTGACACGGTAAACCGTTGGATTGTTAATGAAAAGCCGGACTGGCTGAGTTTACAATTTGTTCCGTTTTCTTTCGATAGTAAGGGCTTACCATTTAAGTTAGGCAAATTACTTAAAACCTTAATAGGGAACTTTAATTGGCATATCATGTTTCATGAACTTTGGGTAGGGCTTTACGGAAATGAAAAACAAATAAAAAAACGTGTTTTAGGTTATCTGCAAAAAGTATTGATTAAGAAATTAATTAACTCGTTAAAGCCACGGTGTATAACAACCACTATACCAACCTATAAAAATGCGCTCTCAAATTATCAGGTTAACATTTTACCACTATTTGGTAATATACCTATACAGCCGAATGTGAAATGTTTGGATGAGGATGATACGAAATTTAAAGTAATACATTTTGGAAGTTTTACTACTCATTTCCTTCAGCTTGAACAGCAACTAACTTATTTAAAAAACCTTTCTAATTGGCTTAATAAAGAAATTAAGTTTATTGTAATGGGCAAAGGGGGTAATTTGAAAGATAAAGCTATGGCAAAAATCAGGGATTATTTTAAGGATGCCGAAATTCTGGACTTAGGTACACTGCCAATTCATGATGTTTCATCTGCATTACAATGTGCTGATTTAGGCATTTCTAAGGCAGATTTACCAATGCTTGGTAAAAGTGGTTCAACCATTGCTATGTTAGAGCATGGATTACCAGTTTTGTTAAGAGGTAATTTCAATAACAATAAAGAATTGTTTATTAATGCTAATAACAATCAATTATTATTTTGTGATTCTCCGCTTTCAAATGTTCCTCGAAAGAAGAAAATTTCTAACAACGGTTTGCCTGAAGTCTCTGCATCATTCTTAAATTTTTTAAATCATTAAATAAAGAACCAAAACAGTTAAATTAAAATTGATAAAACCAATTATTTTATAACAAAGGGTCAATCAAAGAAAAAATAAAAAATGGAATACTACTACCAAATAGAAGGATCGAAAAGAAATAATATCGGAGATGTTTTACAAGGGATGGTGGCCAAGGCTTTTTTGCCTGATAATTGCCTTGTTGCAGATAGAGAGAATTTAGCTGATATACCAAAAACAGCTCCTTCTTTTTTTATTGCAAACGGATGGTATATGCACTCTTTTGAGAATTTTCCGCCACCAGAAAACGTTAACCCGTTGTACATTTCTATGCACATTGCAAATTCTCAATTACTTGCTGATGCAAATATAAGAGCTCATTTTTTAAAGCACTCCCCTATTGGATGTAGAGATAAGAAAACTTTAAAGTTATTTCTTGGCTGGGGGATACCATCATATTACTCCGGTTGTTTAACAACCACCACCAATTCTAGAGATTCAAATAACAGCAAAAACGGAGAGGTACTTTTGGTTGATAATGTAGACCATCCTGTTCCTGCCGAAGTTAAAAAGAAACTAGAGAAATTATTAGGTAAACCATTAGTTAGTATTTCACATGACCCCCCTAAGCCTGAAGGTGACTTTGTTGAATACACAAAAAAAGCGGAAGCTCATATGAATTCTTTGTTGACTCGTTATTGCCAAGCCTCTATGGTAGTTACCACTAAAATACATTGCGCTTTACCTTGCTTGGGCATGGGAGTTAAAGTTTTAATGGTGCATCCGCATCCTGATGAAGGAAGACTGGGGCCACTGGCAGAATTTATTGATATAATTTCTTACGACGAAGTTATGAAATCTGAAACTATTTCGGTTCCTTCTATTAATCAGAGCGCTCTTGAAAAAAGGAAAAGCATTTTAAAAAAAATAGTTACAGAATCTGTTAAGGTTGGGCATAATGCGGTCTCAGATTCAAATGATAAACAACTAAAGATGCTGAGGTTGAAAAGTAGAGTAATGGCCAGCACTTTTCGATTTGGTTTATTGACAATGTACCGTATGGGAATAGCAAAAGATAAAATAGAAAGAGTTTACGGTGCAGGATTATAATTTATAAATTAAAGCGTGTGAATAAAACCAAAAGACTTTTAGTATTTATCACTCAAATGATGGAAACAGGTGGGATTGAAAGTCACATTAAAGAATTTTGCCTACAGATGAATTTAAGAGGGATTGAAATTCATTTAGTGGTCATGAACGCTGCCATGCTTCCAGAAAATGAGCAGTTCTTTAAAAAGGTTTGTCGGAAAGTGTTTTTATGCAAAAGAGGAAGATCTTACCTTCGCATTTTTCATTTTTTTTATGCCGGTTTTTTGTGTCGCATGCAACATTATGATGCAATTTACACCAACGGGCAAGGGGATAGTATTAATAATTTTATGTCCTTAATAGGAAGAAAGAAAAACTGGGTTCATCACCACCATACCTCAGGAGATTTAAGTGATCAACAAACTTGGTCTACTGGATATAGAAAAGCATTAAAAAATGCACCATTACTTATCGCTTGTTCCAAGAAGAATGCAAAAGATATGAACGAAGTTCTTGTAAGAAATATTGAAACTATACCTTGTTTTTCAAGAAAAATAAAATTTATTCCAAAGCAAAAAGTAAATGACAATATAAAATTTGGTTATTACGGTAGGTTAATACCTCAAAAGGGAATAGATCATCTTTGCAGGCTTAGTGAAGATGAGGATTTAAAAAATGTTGAGTTCCATATTTGGGGAGAAGGAGCTGCTTATTCTTCTGAGTATTTCTTAAAATTTCCAAGATTAACTTATCATGGTTGTTTTCATGGAGAAGATGAGTTAACAGAAGTAATTAATTCAATAGATGCGTTTCTATTGTTATCTATTCATCCGGAAGGTTTACCAATCTGTCTATTGGAAGCAATGAGCGCGGGATTGCCCTGGTTAGCAACAAATAGAGGAGGTATTGCTGATATAGTGAGCGATCACTATTCAACCCGTTTGATAGCCGCTAACGCAGACTACGCCCTAATAAAAAAAGAAATGTTATCCTTTATTAACGATATAAATGAGAACAAGCTCTCTAGAGAAAACCAAATAAACTTATACAACAATAAGTTTTCTTCTGAGGCATTAGCTTCACAATGGAAAAAAGCTTTTGGCTTTATTCAATAACATTAGACGTAATTTATGAATACACTTTTTTACCATCCAACAGGAAATGCAAATGTAAGGTCGGCCTTAAGAGGACTTTATGATGCTGGTATTTTGGTTGCTTTTCATACCGCTATCGCCACCTATCCTGATAGTGCTCTTGATAAATTGAGTAAAATTGGACCTTTTGCAGAGCTAAATCGCAGGCGTTTTGATCCAGCATTAAAAAATCTGACTCACCAGCATCCTTGGTACGAGATAGGGAGAATGGTGGCTACAAAAGCAAAATTAAAAGAATTGGTAAAGCATGAGTACGGTAGGTTTAGTGTAGATGCTGTTTATCAGCAATTAGATCAAGCAATTGCAGAAATAATTTCAACAAATAAAGTTAAGAATTTGGATGCCGTTTACGCTTATGAAGACGGTGCGGCAACTACGTTTAAAGTTGCTAAAAAAGCAGGTATCACTACCTTATACGATCTTCCAATAGGTTATTGGAGGGTTGCGCAACAATTAATGGAGCGGGAAAAGGAAATATGGCCAGAGTGGGCTCCTACCCTTACCGGGACAAAAAATTCTTTAGAAAAATTGGCCAGAAAAGATGAAGAATTACGTCTTGCAGATCAGGTTTTTGTTGCAAGCCGCTTTACAGCCAGTACGCTAAAACAATTTCCAGAAAAACTAGCAGCACCGGTAAAGGTTATTCCTTATGGTTTTCCACTGGTAATTGCCTCAAGAGATTACGATATAAACCTAAATAAACGACCATTAAAATTACTTTTTGTAGGAGGATTATCACAGAGAAAAGGAATTGCAAATTTATTTGAGGCGGTAAAACCATTAAAAGGACAGGTAGAATTAACCATAGTTGGCAGAAAAGGAGTAAATGATTGTGCTGCTTTAGATGCTGCTTTAAAACTGCATCACTGGATTCCAACTTTATCTCATCCTGAAATATTGTCTATAATGAGAGAAAGCGACGTACTTATATTTCCTTCACTTTTTGAAGGATTTGGGCTGGTAATTACAGAAGCCATGTCGCAAGGAACACCGGTAATCACCACGGATAGAACAGCCGGACCTGATCTAATTAATCACAATGAGAACGGCTGGCTAGTAGAAGCGGGTTCGACAAAGGATTTAAGGTCGGCTATTGAAAATTTAATCCAAAATCCAGAACTGATCGCTAAAGCCGGAGAAGCTGCTATGAAAAGCGCAAAACTAAGGCCATGGGAAGTTTATGGAATTGAATTAGCCAATGCAATTTTAGCAGGCAATAAAAAAGACGTTTAAATTAGGAATGAACCATTTAACTACATATCAACGAAATACAAAAAAGACGTTTAGCGCTACTAAACCAAACACTGGTGTTTCAAAATCTGTAGCAAAAGACCCCAACGCATTAATTAAAAAATTCATCTGGGCTTATTTCATTCTGTTAATATTTGAGGGGGCTTTAAGGAAATGGGTTTTACCCGGTTTGTCAACGCCTTTATTGGTAATCAGAGATCCTATCGCCATAGCAGCAATTATTTTGGCACTACAAAAAGGCCTAATACCTTCAAATATCTACCTAAACACCATGTTTGGAATAGGCGTTTTGGCCACCATGACCACCATGGTTTTTGGACATGGAAACATTTTTGTTGATTTATTTGGTGCAAGAACCTTCCTTGTTCATTTTCCTTTCATTTTTGTAGTCGGCAGTGTTTTTAACAGGGATGACATTGTGAAAATTGGAAAAGTCACACTCTGGATAATTATACCCATAGCGATTTTGGTTGCACTACAATTTTATAGTCCACAATCGTCATTAGTTAACCGGGGTGTTGGAGGTAATGAAGAAGGTGCTGGCTTTACCGGAACAATGGGCTATTACAGGCCTTCTGGTACTTTTTCATTTACCAACGGAATAGGATTAATGTATGGTTTTGCTTCCTGTTTTGTGTTTTATTTTTGGCTGGCTAAAAATGAAATTAACAAGATTATTTTGCTAATTGCTACAGGCAGTTTATTAATAGTAATTCCACTATCTATAAGCAGGGGATTATTTTTTTCCATTGCGGTAACCTTTCTGTTTATGATATTGGCATCTGCCCGTAAACCAAAATTTCTAACGCAGATTATTGTTGCCTTATTAGGCGGTGTATTTGTGATTTTATTACTCTCTCAATTTTCCTTTTTTGATACAGCAAAAGAGGTTTTCCTGGCAAGATTTACCAATGCAAATGAAAGCGAGGGAGGTTTAGAAGGAGTTCTGGTGGATCGTTATTTAGGGGGGTTAATAGGAGCTTTAACGGGTAACGATAAAATTCCATTTTTTGGTATGGGTTTGGGCTTTTCTTCTAATGTTGGTTCTCAGCTACTTTCCGGTAAGGTGGTATCTGGAACTGGAGAAGGAGAATGGGGAAGAATAATTGGCGAAATGGGCGCACTAATAGGAATAATGGTAATCATAGTGCGACTAGCATTTAGTTTCAATGTAGCATTATCCAGCTATAAAAAACTATCAAAAGGCGATATACTTCCCTGGCTTTTATTAAGTTTTTTCCTGCTTAATATCCCCCAGGGCAATTGGGCGCAGCCTACCGCATTGGGTTTCTGTGTTATAATAGCGGGTTTTTTGTTAGCTTCTTTAAATGATCCAAAAAGCGTAATCAGACATACAAGAGCGTCTGATAACAATAATATAAAAGCACCAGTTCGTAAACTAAGCACATTTGGAAGAATAAGATGAAAATAGTTTTTATAACCCATCCTTCTTTTTTAAACTCTCAGAGTATGCCTCGCTTTGCCAAAATGTTGGCGGAGGGTATGCATCAGCGTGGGCATGAGGTGGAATTATATACTGCAAAGGCTTTTTTTTATCAATTAAATGTACCCGCATCGCTAAAGAAATGGTTTGGATATATTGACCAGTATTTAATGTTTCCATGGCAGTTTAAAAAGAAATTAAAACTAATTCCTTTTGATACACTTTTTGTATTTACAGATCATGCGCTTGGCCCTTGGGTGCCAATAGTTAAAGATCGCCCACATGTAATACATTGCCATGATTTTTTGGCTCAACGCTCAGCACTTGGAGAAATAGAAGAAAATTTAACCAGTTATAGCGGCCGCAAATATCAGTCATACATACGTAATGGATATCAACAGGGAAAAAATTTCATCTCTGTATCAGAAAATACACGGCTTGAGTTACAACGGTTTCTAAAAAATAGATCGATTTCTTCTCACATGGTGTATAATGGATTAAACCAAAGTTTCGATACCCTACAGCAAGCTAAGGCAGGTGCAACTTTTAGTAAAAGAATAGGAATTGATCTAGCGAATGGCTACATTTTGCATGTAGGAGGCAATCAATGGTATAAAAACAGAACAGGCGTAATAGAAATTTATAACGCATATCGTAAATCAAATACTTCAAACATTAAGCTCTTATTATTAGGAGCAAAACCAAATCAAAAGCTGCTTGACGCTTTTCAAAATTCTGAATTTAAGGAAGATATACATTTCTTAACCGAAATTGAAGATGAATATATACCAATGGCTTATGCAGGTGCAAATGTTTTCCTTTTTCCTTCATTAGCAGAGGGTTTTGGTTGGCCTATTGCAGAAGCAATGGCATCAGGAACTTTAGTAGTCACTACGGGGGAAGCCCCCATGACAGAGGTTGGTGGCCAAGCTGCTTTTTATATTCAAAAAAGACCATCAGTCAAGGAAAAAAAGCAAGATTGGGCTAATGAGGCAGCTAAAATGCTGGTCAAACTGCTATGCTTCCCTGAAAATACCAGAAAAGAAGCTGCAGAAGCAGGAATACAAAACGCC
>JBBSTQ010000117.1:0-8906 GCA_038235745.1 Sphingobacteriales bacterium | reverse complement strand
TGTATCCACACTGGAAGAAAATGTCAAAAACCACATGAATATGTTGATGGAAAACCCTAACAGGGTAGCCAAATATTTCAACCACCCAGATATCAAATATGCAGCATGAATTTATATCTATCAATTACCGTCGGGTTAATAATACAAAATCTAAAAGTTAAAGTATCCTCAATAACCTTGTTATTATGTTCGATTTCTTACTTGGTTAACGGACAAACAAAGGCAATTCCAACATTCGAAGAATACATCAGAACAGCAGTCCCATCAAAATCAGAACTTAACATATTTTTAACCAAACCTGGAGTGTGGAGTAAATTCGATGCTGATTTAGGTTATACGCTTGGTAATTCTTTGCCGTTAGAGGGCATTGACACCAGCTTAACCATTTCTACTGTACAGCCTAATGGTGCAAGAACCATGTTTATGTACAAGGACAAACCTTGCAGAATCAACACTTATGGCGATAGTTTTACGCAATGCCAACAAGTTTCTGATGGCGAAACTTGGCAAGAATATTTGGCCGCTCATTTAGGCGAACCTATTCGGAATTTCGGAGTAGGCGGTTACGGAGTTTATCAGGCTTACCAAAGACTGTTGCGAGAAGAAAATACCAAAGATTCTGCTGAATATTTGGTGTTTTATATGTGGGGAGGCGACCATACCCGTAGTCTTTTAAGATCTAGATATATCGCTACAAAAGACTGGAACAGTAAAAATGAGCCGGGAATGAAGTTCCATGGAAACTTTTGGCCAAATATTGAAATGGATTTTAAAACAGGTAAACTGATTGAAAAGCCAAATCCGCTATCCACCCCTAGCGCATTACTTAAAATGGCTGATGCAGATTGGATGTATAAGAACCTAAAAGATGATATCGCTTTACAATTGCTATTGTTCCGAAACAGAAAAATATCCGATTTAAATATTGAAAAGGCAGAACTGCTTGCCAAATATTTAAACGTAAACGTAGACCTTCGCGATAAGGCTAACTTAGAAAATGCTGTGATTGATTTGCTGGATCAATACTCGTTTGCAGCTTCAGAATATGTGCTTTCTAAGCTGAAGACTTACGCTGCAAAGAACAATAAAAAGTTAATGGTTGTAATTTTTGACCCATACAGAGTAACCAATTCTTTGATCTTCAACAACACCCGTTACGATGGTCAAATTGTTGATTTTCTCCAAAAAGAAAACTTTAACTATTTTGATATGAACTTGGTACATGTAAAGGATTTCAAAAACTTTAACTTGAGTTTAGATGACTATTACAAGCGATATTTCCTAGGTCATTACAACCCAACTGGGAATCACTTTTTTGCGTATTCCATAAAAAATCAGGTGGTAAATTGGTTGAATCCAAAACCATTACCCTACAATAAAACCAACGATAAATGGGTAGATTTTAAAGACTATTTACAAGGACTTAAATAATGAAAATTTTATCTAAAGCTATTTTTTTACTGATACTATTTTGTGCTTTTAATTCCAAAGCGCAAGAGAAAGATTTTGCATTTCAAAAATTGGACTGTAAAGTCAGCCTGCAAAAAGACACGCTGATTTTGGAAAACAGCCAAATTAGAAGAACTTGGTTTTGGAATGGTGGCGATTTACTATCAACCAAACTCGAAAACTTGCAAGCTAGGCAAACCATTAAATTAACGAATGACAAGCCCGATTTACAACTACAAGCAGAAAACGTAAAAGCCAATGGTGCAGTTATTTCTGCGGATTGGGTAGATAATTCTAATCAGCACACGCAACATTTAAGGGTTGTCATCCTGTATGATTTAGGAAATTTGAAGGTTAAAAAAATTCAAAAACTTTATCCCGATTGCCCAGCAATAACCACAGAAATATTTTTAAAAGGAAACGTTAAAGGCGATTGGTTTTCGAGTAGTAAAGCCGATAATGTAACCCAACTAAGAAACGTGGAAGATTTTGTTCCACCAGCAAATGCCGGTCAGTTGCCAGTTACAGAACAACTTTTTTTGCCAGGCAAACATCATCAATTAAAAAGTGTGGAGTTTTTTGATGTTACAGACTTTAACAATACGCTTACGCAAAGCACAAAGATTTTATCCTATTGGTTTGATTTTGCCTTGAGAGGAAATTTGCTGTTTTCGGAAAATACCGAAACAGAAGCTGGAGTTTTCATCCTTAAGGAAGCACCCAACTCAAAATCACAACTGTATTATCCGGGCTGTGATTTCATCGCCGGTAACGGAAAAATCAAAATGCTTGGTTTGGGCGTTGTTGCAAATGATCTTTCTGATAGCGTTTGGACAAAAGCTTACGGTTATACCACGGGAGTTTACGCAAAAGGAGAAAGCAATGGCGTGGTTGCTTTAAGAAATTACCAACAGCGGATTCGCCCTTTACTTGCAACTAGGGACGAAATGATTATGCTAAATACTTGGGGCGACCGAGGCAAAGACAAAAAAATCAACGAAGCTTTCTGTTTGAAAGAATTGGAACTAGCATCTAAACTAGGGATCACCCATTTTCAAATTGACGATGGCTGGCAAGCAGGAAAAAGTGCAAATTCTGCTTTCGGCGGTAGTTTTAAAGACATTTGGAGTAATCCTAATTATTGGGAACCCGATCCAATTAAATTTCCCGACGGGTTAAAAAATATCATTGCAAAAGGAGATGAGCTAGGAATTCAGGTTTGTTTGTGGTTTAACCCAAGCGTTCAAGATAATTTCAAAGATTGGGAAAAAGATGCTGACGCCTTGCTTAAACTCTACCGAAAATATGGCGTAAAAATATTTAAAATCGACGGGTTAAAGATTGATTCAAAACAGGCGGAAGTTCGTTTGCGTTTATTGTTTGACAAAGTAATGAAGGAAAGTGAATGGAACATTGTTTTAAACCTCGATGCAACAGCAGGAACAAGAGGCGGCTACTTCTCCTTTAACGAGTACGGGAATATCTTTTTAGAAAACCGCTACACCGACTGGCAAAACTATTATCCTTATTGGACGCTTAGAAATCTTTGGATGCTTTCTCAATATGTTCCACCACAAAACTTTCAGATTGAGTTTTTAAATAACTGGAGAAACAAGGGAAAATATGCATCTGATGATCAGTTTGCGCCAAAAAATTATTCGTTCGATTATCTTTTTGCTATTAGCGCAATGGCACAACCCTTAGCGTGGCTAGAAGCTTCAAACCTACCGTCGGAAGCTTTTGCAACTGGGGAAACCATTAAAAAGTATCAGGCAATCCAGCATGATTTGCATAAAGGAGCTATCTATCCAATTGGCGAAGAACCCAGTGGAAAATCTTGGACGGGCTTTGAGTCTATCAATCCATCAGGAGGGTATGTTTTAGTTTTTAGGGAAGACAACGACAGTCAATCGTTCCAGTTTAAAACTCGATTTACGCCGAATAAAAGGATTAACCTAGAGCCAATAATAGGATCAGGAAAAGCTTTTAAAGCGAAGGTGGATAATGAAGGTGGAATTACTTTTAAATTACCAAGGAAGAATAGATATGTGTTGTTTAAAGTCACTTATCGTTAGGAAAAAAATTATTGATCTATTTTGATGATACTTCCTGATTTAGGATTAAAGGACGGAAGGTACGTCAGAATACCTAGCGCTACTAAATCATCCATACACTTATGATAGGTAGCTGTCGATCTAATTTTACTCAATGCCATTACCTTTCGTCTACTAACATTAAAACAATTTTCTCCAGTCTTCCTACAACACAATATCGCACTAAACAAACTAATATGACTGGCTGAAATTTTAGGATTTCCAGCAACACTCGATAAAAATAGATTTAAAATATCCTCACTCATCCCCTATCTCCAATAACTTCTGAATGTCACTACGCTTATAAAAATGAGTGCCGCCAATTTTAGATGGAGTCAAAGTCCCGTTTATCCTAAGGTTCTGCAACGTCCCCGGAGAGATGTTCAATAACTTCCTGACGTCAATACCTTTCAACCATTTCTGCTCTTTGGTATCTGATTGTCCTACAATATTTTGTATTTCCGCAATCAGTTCTTGCTTAAAATTTTGCAAATCTGATTTTGTGAGAATTTCAATATTCATTTTAATTTATTTTAAAGTGAAACTGTGCTTATGCTGGTTCTATTAAATGTGGGTTGGTAGTCAACATACCCGTATTCGTTCAATTCAATGATAGTCCTATGCCACGTCATCGGACTAATTATTTTTGCCTTTTCCATTACTTCCCTTTTGCAAATTGGGATCGGATTTTGTCCGTTGTTTTCCAACCAAAGACCGTAAAGGGTTAGGAAAACAGCGATATGCGTTGTCCTGATCCGTTGATCATCTTTAATGCCTTCGAGGAAATTCCTCAAAGGCATTAGAAATGGGATTTTATCAGACTTGCATTCCTTGCTTTTTCTGTTTTCTTCCATCTTTCTTGATTGCTTCTTTTACTTCTGTTTTTTGACTACTTGTAGTTTTTGAAACCTGTTCTTTTTGAGCTAAGGTTTGCTTTGGCTCATATACATTCACAATGCGTTCTTTCGGATTTGCCTCAATAAAAATTTGCTTTGATTCATCTCCTTCCATTACTGTTACAGCTTGCCGATTGCCTTTTTTTAACGAGTCCATCAATTGTTGCTTGTCTGCTTCCTTTCCGATTCCTTTGATAGGCTGTTCAGAAAGAGCTTTGTCCAAATCGAAGTTGTAATTCTCGTGATAGCGCAACGCTTTGTAGTTGCCGCGTTCATCCACATCATTAAAATCAAGCTGAAGCCAAGCTTCATATTTCTCTTCGGTAGGCTGGTATTTAACATCGGTTCCTTCGCCAACTTGCTCCATCTTAGTCCAGCTTTTATTGATGGCTCTGCCACATAAAAGGTTGTATGCCTCTTTTTGGGTAATGTTGTTTTCTTTCCCAATAAAGAACCGTTGGTTTACTTCCTTGCCGTTGCCATTCGTTAGGGTTAAATCATAATTATTGAAGAAATAGAGTTCGCTTTTCGCTGATTTATTGAAGTTCAGCTTAGCAACGACTTCATCCGTCCCGTAGGTGTTCTTAAAGTCTAAGACGAAACTCTTATCGCCAGCTTCCAATTTTTTGTTCAACGCTTCTTCTAGCTCTCGGCCAAAGCCTGAGTAGAAAATCTGATTGTTTAAAAATTCTGAATTTTTCATGTTCATGGTATTTGTTTTTAGGGTTAATAGATAATTTACTTTTGGTTATTCTTGAGAAGAACTTGATAGCCGTCTTTTAGCTTCGCTTTGATACGCTTGGTTCGTTTACTAAATAGTCCTTTCGCCGCGGAGATTCCTGCACCTGCAATCTGTGTTTCCATGTTCTGGTCAAAAGGGAGAAACTGCAGGCTTTGGATTGCATTGTCTGAACCGCTTTTTACCGCATCATTCAATAAAGCATCTGGAACATTGATCCCTTCCATGCCGTCAATCATGTCATAAGTCGATAAATCAACGGGAAGAAGAGATTTACCGACTCTTACACTTGTGATATCGAGTTGTAATCTTCGGTTCATGATATTGCAGATTCCAAAAATCAAATGCCCTTTTGGGATAACCTGGTTGTTGAGTTCCACCGCTTCCAACAATCTAAGTTTTACAACTGAGCCTTGTCCAAGTTTTTGTTTTCCTTCAATCACAGCGGGAATAGCTCGGTAGAGACTACCCAATTCGTTACTATTTGTGGGTTTAGATACCGCATTGGGGTTTTGAATTTTCCAGATTTTCTCGAGCATCCCGTTGAGTTGTTCAAGTTCAGGATCTGCTTGCTTACCGATTGAATTGAGATTGCTTTGTGTCTTGTTAAGCTGTTTATTCTCACTTTGCAATTGCTCTTTTTGACTATACTTGTCAGTCTGTTCAGAATTGTTCATCACTTCATTTAACTTATTCAATTTCATTTGCAGTTCGCTTTCCTGTTGGTCGGAGTTGTATGAGTTTTTAGAATCCTCTTCTTGGCCCTCTTTAGTCCAGCTTGCATCTGAATAAGTCTTCTCCCAAAACGAGCTTCCCTCATTTTCAACACCGTTTCTAATTGAATCAGCAGTTGCTTTTTCATAATAGCTCATTTTGTCCAAGCCTTTCTGTGCGGACAAATCGACTTCGGGAAGTGTGCTTAACAGATGATTTTCTGATGTGGTTTTTGCCATTAACGAAGAACCGTCGCCGCCACCCATAATCCAAAATATTAGGGTTAAAAAAGGGACACAGATTACCGGCAGACATAAAAGAAACCGTTTGGTTTTTTTGGTTGGTTGGTTAAAAAGTTGAATTTTCATAATTTATCGTTTTAAATAGTGCTGGTAAATGTGCTCTAGTTTGCGCAGGCTATCTGCGGATGAAATCCTCGTTTCTTTTAAAGGTTGAATTGTCTTGATTAGCAATGGAGATGAACCTTTTCCGAAAATTAGCCAACCACAATAGAATAAACTCAGGCAGGCAAAAACCGTAAATGCAAATCCCTGAATTTTTATTGGGACATTTTTGGTCACTCTTTGTAGTTGCTTTGCGAGGGTTCTTTGATGTGACATAACCTTCGTAGCGATCCGATTTGCAATCAAATCAGCCTGGTCTTCCACGACTGAACTTTTGGCTCTCTTTTTAAATAGCATGTTCATTATTTATAGTTTAAAGGGTCAATATTCTGGTTCACTAATATCTTCCACTGCTGTATCAGAAAACCGTGAGGATTGTTATCACTTCTAGAAACCTCTCTAATTGTCCCTGAAGTCAAAAGCTTCCTTTTAAGCGTGTTAGTAGAGCGAATTATCTCTTGAGTTGCAAAACAGTTGAATTTATAAGGCTGGGAATTAACATCAACTTCCACACTATCAATGTTGATACGCTGACTGATGTTGCCTGAAATAATACTTGTATAAAAACCTTTTTCCTGTAAATCATCATAAGCTTGCTTTGCAGTTCCGTCGGCTAAGTAAAGTGCCTGCGTGATATTTTCTCTGATCGATTTATCATCAGGGTCAAGCGTAAAAAATAGTCGATGGAAATTTTTTACGTGATCTCTTACCTCAACCGCTAGATTCTCTGACCTACTCGACAGATTTGCTTTTATGGCTTGTCCGTTTGCCAGTAAGTAGATTTTGTCGTTTGAGGTCTGCACCGATGCAAATCCTTTATAAACCGCATAAGTACTCAATAGGAAGCAAAGACTGACAACTACAATACTGAAAGTGCGTACCTGTCTAAAAGCGGTATCGATGTTTTTCATTTTGGTAAACATGAATTTTCGGTTTAAATGATTAAGGATTTGAGAGTTTATTATTAAGATGTGATCCTGCTTGACTCGCTCCGGCAGTTGTCGCACTCGACGAGCCAAAGTTTGTGTTACGACCAGCTTGCACAACACTGCCCATTCCTTTCGAGGCCATTGAACCAGCGGAGGATGCTACGCCTGTTGTGGATGTTGACAGGAGCTGCGTAACTTTCTGCACCATTGCACCTCCGCCACCTGCATTTACAATGTAGCCTGCCACGGTTGGTACGGTAAAGTAGCCCACGATTGCGATGATCATAAAAACGAGATATGCGGTATCGGTACTACTAAAAAAAGTGTCGCTATTTTGACTAATCTGGCCAATATCCATAGCCAACATTTTTTCTTGGATTCTGCCGATGATGCTCCCGAATATGTTGGCGACCGGAAGCCATAAGAAGGTATTGATGTAGCGGGCAATCCAAGACGTAAGCGTGTGCTGAAAACCATCAAAAACGGCAATGCCAAAAACAAAGGGCCCTAAAATAGACAGTACAACCAAGTTGAAAGTCCGCAAAGTATTGATACATAAAGCAGCTGCCTGAAAAATCACTTTTAATACTTCACTCATCCATTGTTTGATAGAATTCCGGAAACTGTAGGAAAGTTTAGCCATACTGAATTTGAAATCATTGCCCAAACCCTCCATGATTCCTTCGTCTTTTGGGTCATTATCGTAAGTGTATTTATACCACCTATCTCTATTGCCATCGCCCTCATTCCCGACATACATTTGGTAAGCATCACTCTTTTTTACCATGTTTTCTTTTTCTTTCAGAAGCAGATCAATGGACTTATTTGAATCTTTTACCATGGCAGAAGTAGCGCTAACCGTTGGTTCTAAAATGCCGTTTAGTAAATTCAGTACCTGCGGAAAAATCAGGATGCAGAAACCAAGTGCGAAAGGGCGAAGTAGCGGATAGAAATCAATTGGTTCAGCGCTTGCGATATGTCGCCAAACTCTGGAACCGATATACCAGATCGCGGCGAACCCTGCAATACCTTGTGCAACTGAAATCAGCTTACTACACAAAGGCATCATTTCTTCATATAAATTATCCAATACCGAGTTTAAACCTCCAGTACTTCCATCTACACCTTGAGCCATCAGGGATGCTGGAGATAGGATGATTGCCAAAAAACAGGCTGTGATTAAAATTGGTTTTATATTTTTCATTGGTTTCGTTGATTAGTTTATCCCGTAGTTTTCCTTAATAATTTTTACTTCTTGCATTTCTTTCTTTTTGTTCATCAAAAGCAGGTTTTGCTGTTGAATGAAATAGTTGAGGAACTGGTTTTTGTCGAGCATATCCAAATAAATCCGGTCTATCTCTTTTAGTCTTTCATCATCGCTCATCCGTAGCTTTCCTTCGTTAAGTACCAGCGTGAGGTCATCTAGGTTTTGCAAAGAACTTTTGCCAAGCCTCTTTAAAATCGACTTCGTATAAGAAATTTCATCGCTCGAAAAGTTTTTACTGGATGCAAATTGTCTGATTGTTTGACTTGACGACCTACCTAATCTCAGTTGCAGTTGGATGATTTTGCCGACCCTGTGATATTGCCTTACTGCGGGACTAACTTTTAAAAGCTTATCCAAGAAAGCTTCATGAATATTGAAGTTCCCTTCCGACAAATCTTTAATTGTTCCATAGCCT
>JBBSTQ010000116.1:0-9068 GCA_038235745.1 Sphingobacteriales bacterium | reverse complement strand
GGATGCGATGATGGCGAAATGGTTAGCCGCATTTTTAGATGAAGGGATGGCCGAGTGGGAAATGCCAAACAGAGAACAAGGTTTCTTTTTCGCTTGGAAAAACTTGGCCGTTTATGACGGTAACCTGAAGTTGAAATCTAAAAACAAAATCCCTGCTTCTGCGGATGATGCTTTAGCGCAAGCTTTACAGGGATACAGCGAGGAAGATTACAAACAGATATTTGAATACCACATTGTTGCTTTGGCAGGTTGGGCTGGCTACATTAAATTTAGAGTTGAAAACAATACCGAGTGGCAGCAAAAACACCCTATTTCTTTACATGATTATTTGGCGGTAAGGCTTTGGGTCGCTAAAAAGCTTGATGCGCAAATTATTGCAGAAAGCAACGTAAAAGCAGAAAAGATACAAGAGGCAAAACTGCAATATGTATGGTTAAAGGCTTGGGAAAAAAGCCTGCAAACCACCTTGACAAAAAAGTTGGCGCAGAAACAAAGCACCGTTGAGGATATGCTTGGCGCAGATGCAATTCCGGATGTGCAACTGGTTTTTTGTATCGATACAAGGTCTGAGTTGATCAGAAGACACATTGAGGAAAAAGCAAACTACGAAACTTTTGGGTTTGCAGGTTTCTTTGGAATTGCAGCCGATTACGAGGAATTGAGTACAGGAGTGATCAAGAAATCATGCCCACCAATTGTAGGATCTGCCTATAAAATCTCTGAAACGGCCAGTAGAGGAAAGAATGAGGAGTTGGTGGCTTATCAAGAAAAAGCTACCGACCAAAAGTTCAAAAACTACTTTTTTAAACGGTTAAAAAACATGTTGCCGTCTGCTTTTGGTTTTGTGGAAGGAGCTGGATTGGTTTACGGAGCATCTTTGGTGGCTCGGTCGCTTTTCCCTGGCGCTTTATACAAGTCGAAGCAAAAAAATGCTGATCATCACGAAAGTTTCTGCGACGCACACATCGCTCCCAATAACGGCTCAAACAACCAATTAGAAGGAATTCCGTTGAATGAGAAGGTCGCAATTGTAAACAGCGCCTTTGCGGTAATGGGCTGGACAACTTTTGCACCGCTGGTAGTTTTCGCAGGACATGGCAGTCACTCTGCAAACAATGCGTTTGGGTCTAGCTTAGATTGTGGTGCTTGTGCAGCAAGTCCCGGAAGAAACAACGCCAGAATGTTGGCAAGCTTAGCCAATTTGCCTGAAGTGAAAGAAGTTTTGTCAAAAGACTTCGGACTTAATATTCCATCTAGCACTGTATTTATAGGTGCAGAACATAACACCACCACAGAAGAGATTGTGCTGTTTGACAGCCATGTGCCAGCAACCCACAAAGACATGCTGAACACCTTGAAATTGAACTTGCTGGAAATACAAAAAACAGCAGTTTTAGATAGAAGGGGAATCACAGCAGACAGCCTTAATTTTGTCCACAAAAAAGCAAATAACTGGGCAGAAACAAGACCAGAATGGGGTTTAGCGAAAAACGGAGGTTTTATTATTGGCCCAAGAAGTTTATCTAAGCATGTAAATTTAGATAGCCGGTGTTTTTTGCAGTCTTACGATTGGAAAAAAGACGAAACTGGAGCATTACTTGAAGCCGTAATGCAAGGCCCAATGACAGTTACACAATGGATCAACAACCACTATTATTTCTCTACAGTTGATAACGACCGGTTTGGTGGCGGTTCAAAGATAACGCACAACGTTACTGGTCAGTTTGGCGTGGTACAAGGCAACGGTGGAGATTTAAAGATTGGAATACCGCTACAATCAGTAAAGGCAGCAGACGATAAAATATACCACCAGCCGTTAAGACTGTCGGTAATTATTGAGGCACCTTTAGCAAGGATAACTGAAATTTTAGAGAGAAACCCGAGTATGAAAAACTTGATTGTAAACGAGTGGATTTACTTATTGGTTATGGATCCTTCAAAAGATGGGAAACCGGTTAGGTATAGCGTTAAGCAACATTTGGAAAGTGCTATAAAAACTACCGAAGTGCCACTAGCGGCATTGGTTGAAAATTAATTATGAAAAACGATTAATTGGTTTGTTTGAGCAGAAAAGCCACTCCTTAAAAAGAGTGGTTTTCTGTTTTTATTCAACATCTTAAAAGGTTGAAATGAGTTTAACTAGGCAAATTGCAAATCAGCTTTCCGTATTTATCGTTACACTTTATGCCAAAAATCAATACTTCTCGTACCAATCAAACTTCTTATGCACAATATCTTCCTTCTCCTCTTTTAAATACTTCAAAAAATGCTCGGCGGCAGGCGAATGGTTTTTTCCTTTCAACCAAATTAAACTCCACGTAGAAGTAATAGGCAAGCCTTTAACAGGAATAATTTGCAAATCGTTGTTGTTAAGTTCGTTTTTGATCCCAATCAAAGGCATAATGGAATAACCCATGCCTGCAATTACCGCCTGCTTAACTGCTTCGTTACTGGTTAGCTCCATCTTTTTAAGGATAGACAAACCATTTTTATCCATAAAATCTTGCATGGTTTGCCGTGTACCCGATCCTTTTTCTCTGAAAATAAGGGGCAAAGTGTTCAGCAACTCTATATCGTAAATTGGCTGATGATATTCGTTTTTTAAACCGCCAACCAAAAACAATTTGTTTTGTAACAGATCTAGTTTTTCAATATTTAGCGTGTTTGGCAATACAGAAACCAAAGCAAAATCGACCTCGTTGCTTTCTAAACTGTTCAACACACCTTTTTTATTGGTCACATCAATCTGCAATTGCACCGCCGAATGTTTTCCTACAAAATCGGTCAAGAAATACGGCAATACATATTGCCCAGTTGATACCACAGAAACTTTCAGTTTTCCGGTTAATTGCCCCTTAAATGCTTGTGTTTTATAGTTGATAGCATGCACTTGGTTTAGTATGTTTTCTGCTGCTTCTGCAAGCTCTTTCCCAAAATCTGTAATGTAGATCTTTCGCCCCACCACTTCGGTCAGCGGGATATCAAACTGTAACTGCAAATTACGTAACTGAATGGAAACCGCTGGTTGCGTTAAATGGAGCTCTTCGGCTGCCTTTGTGACGCTTTTTGTTTGCGCAATTTTTAAAAAAATCTGAAGTTGATTTAGGGTGTAGTTCATAAAATTGTTTTATGCATTTCATTACAAACATAAATAAAAATTAATTAATTATATAAAGCATATTTGCCAGCAACAGAATATAAGAAAATCTCTAATAATCATTAAAATCAGACAAATGGAAAAATTCAAACTAGTAGAAGGCACTTTTAATGCAAAGGACTCCGAAGAAATATTGTTAACGCTAATTGAGCAAAAAATAAAGTTTCACGAACTAAAGAATTTCAGTAATGAGGTTAAAACAGGAAAAAAACATAGCGAGTCTTTAAGCAAAGTAGCGGAACTGAATGAAACTAGAGCAAAAATCAAAGAATTATTGAATTTGGAAGCTAACAAATCAGCATCATTCAGCATTCTATCAACAATCAATATCGAAATATTACAAAAAGATAGCAGTAATGATAAATTAAGCTTGGATAAAAACAATATTATCATTTAAATTGCGCCTTTATTAAATATCCCAGGTTTACAATATGGCGGAATTACATTCTTTAAGGGGTGCTATAAGGAAGTTATTTACTTTAATTAATCTCGAAAAAAACGAAATAAGAAGTATATATATTTATGCCACGCTAAATGGCCTTATCTTGCTCTCATTACCATTAGGCATCCAAGCTGTAATCAACCTTATGTTTGGGGTAACTATTAGCACTTCGCTAATAGTGATGATTTCACTGGTGGTTTTTGGAGTATTGATGAACGGCGTGTTCCAAGTTAAGCAAATGCGTGTAATTGAGAATCTACAATTACGCGTTTTTACCCGATTAACATTTGGTTATGCTTACCGGATTCCAAAAATTACTTTAGAAAGTATAGACAAGTACTATTTGCCAGAACTGGTCAATCGTTTTTTTGATACTGCTAGTTTGCAAAAAGGGCTGTCAAAAATATTGCTGGATTTACCCACGGCAAGCATACAGGTAGTTTTTGGAGTTATACTTTTAGGTTTTTACCATCCCGTTTTTATTGTGTTCGGTTTCCTGCTATTGATAATGGGTTTAATTATTATTTACGGAACCAGTTCAAAGGGTTTTAAAAGTAGCATAGAAGAATCTGACTACAAATACAAGGTAGCCAGTTGGTTAGAAGAATTAAGTAGGAGTGTTAAAACCTTTAAAGTAAACCAACAAACAGATCTACACTTAAAAAGGACTGATGAGCTGGTAGCAGGTTATTTACACTCTAGAGGTGAACATTTTAAGGTCTTGATTTTTCAATATCGAGTTATTATTGGCTTTAAAGTAATTATTACCGCCTCCATGTTGGTAGCTGGAGCTTTCCTTTTTATAAATCAAGTAATTAACTTAGGCCAGTTTATCGCGACAGAAATTATCATTATTACCATTATAAATGGCTTAGAGAAAGTGATTGTTAGTTTGGAGCTGGTGTATGACGTGTTAACATCCTTAGAAAAAATAAATAAAGTATTAGAAAAACCGCAGGATAGGGAAACGTCTTTAATCCAAAGTAAAACCTGGCCTGATGGCATCGGCGCAGCTATTTCCCTTAAAAACCTGACTTTCGGCTATGATGCTGAAAAAGCTATTTTGAAAGGCATTAATCTTAATATAACTGCTGGTCAAAAAGTATGCATAAAGGGTTTTGAAGACTCTGGAAAATCTAGCTTATTAAGACTTTTATCTTGCATGTGGCCCGTACAAGAAGGGCAGTATCTTTTTAACAAAACTCCTATTCAAAACTTGTCCCCAGAAATTTTACACAACGAAATTGCTTTCCATTTAACAGAAGATGAATTGTTTGGAGGTAGTTTATTGGAAAATATCACTGTTGGAAAAACAGATTTCGATTATGAACAACTACAGGATACCGTAGAGTTGGTAGGGTTAACTGATTTTGTGAGCGAGAGTAAAGACGGCTTTAACATGATGATAGATCCGCAAGGGAAAAAACTATCGTTCAATATTGCCCAAAAAGTATTATTGGCAAGGTTAATCTTCAAAAAAGCATCACTTGTTTTGATAGATGAAAGTTGGATGAGTATTGATTTGGAAAGTAGAATAAACATTGTTGATCACCTTACCTCCAAAGAAAACAAACAAACTATGGTAGCGATAAGTAACGATGATTTATTTGCATCAAAGTGTGATGTAGTATATGTAATGGATAACGGTTACCTAAAAAGATACAATTAAATATGTTTTTACAATCAAAAACACATTATACCAAGCTAATGGGGTTTGAATCTTTTCAAAAAACCATGTCAGAAGAGCCGTCAAATAAAGTGACTAAAATTTTCTTGTTTGGATTTTTGTTTGCAGCCGTTGTACTTGCACTGCCGTGGACGCAAAACATAAAATCAACCGGTATGGTATCCACCATTAGTCCAAACCAAAGACCACAAGAAATCAACAGTATAATTGCCGGGCGAATAGAGAAGTGGTACATACAAGACGGGCAAAAAGTTAACAAGGGAGACACGCTGTTAGTAATTAGCGAGGTTAAAGAAGAATATTTAGACGGTTCTCTTTTGGAACGTACAGATGATCAAGTGCAAGCTAAAAACGAGGCAATAGCCTTTTATGGGCAAAAAGCAGAAATGGCCACACGCCAACAAACAGCTTTAAACCAATCTTTGGAATACAAATTAGAGCAAACTAAAAACAAACTACAACAATATAGGCTAAGGGTACAATCAGACAGTGTGGCGTTTGTTGCCGCCACCAATCAGCTCAAAATTTCCACGGAACAGTTGGACAGGCAAAACCAGCTTTATGATGCCGGCTTAAAGTCACTTACAGATTTAGAACAAAAGCAACAATACTTACAAGACGCTTTAACTAAAAAGATTAGTGCCGAGAATAAATTTTTCAACGGTAAAAATGAGCTGTTAAACATTAAGTTAGAGTTATTGGCGGTGCAACAAGAGTATAATGAGAAAATTGCAAAGATAGACGGTGATAGATTTACTGCGCTATCGCAAGTTTCTGCCAGTGAAGGAGAAGTAGCAAAGCTTAAAAACCAATATGCAAACTATCAAAAACGCCAAAGCTTCTACGTAATTACAGCTCCACAAGATGGACAAGTGATGCGTTCTGTTAAAGCGGGAATTGGCGAGACGGTAAAAGAGGGTGAAAGTTTAATGCAAATAGTGCCCGAAAACTTTGATGTAGCAGTAGAAATGTTCGTTGACCCACTTAATATACCATTGGTAGCCATTGGACAACGGGTACAGATACAGTTCGACGGTTTCCCAGCAATCATTTTTTCTGGTTGGCCTGATGCCTCTTATGGGATTTTTGAAGGCGAAGTTGTGGCGGTTGACAAATCTATAGTAAGTAACGGAAAATTTAGGGTTTGGGTAGCACCTACCGATAAAAAGGCTTGGCCTACAGAACTACGTTTTGGTGCTGGCACAAAAAACATAACATTGTTGAACGATGTACCCTTAATTTACGAACTTTGGAGACAAATAAACGGCTTTCCACAAGACTTTTACAAACCTCTTTCTACAGCTTCAAAAGGTAAGGATGAAAAGTAAGCCCTTTTACTACGTATTAGTTTGCTTCTGTTTTTGCTTTGGTTTACCCGCAAAAGCCCAAACCTTACCCGATACTTTACAATGGGATACGTTTTTTGATGTTATACGGCAATACCACCCCGTTACACAACAAGGCAGGCTATTGGGCGATTTGGCGAGGGCGAAACGACTTAAAGCCTTGGGTGGTTTTGATCCAAAACTAGAGGCGAATTATGACCAAAAATACTATGGTGGCACCGAATATTATACTTTCTTGACGCCAGAAGTTAAACTGCCATTGTGGTATGGCATTGAGCTTAAAGGCTCTTATGCGTTGGCCGAAGGTAGTTTTGTTAACCCTGAAAGCAAAACCCCAACAGAAGGTTTAAGTTATGCGGGGATTAACTTTGAACTAGGAAAAGGCCTGTTTATTGATGAAAGACGGGCAGCCATTAGACAAGCTCAGATATTTGCACAAGCTACCGATAACGAAAGACGCCTAATATTGAATGATTTATTTTTTGATGCTGGCGTACAATATATTGAGTGGCAAAACAGCTACAAAGCCTTTAAAATTTACGACGATGCTTTGCAGTTAGCAAAAATTAGGTTTGACGCTGTGAAATCTGGATTTAAAAATGGCGACAGACCTGCAATAGATACTGTTGAAGCTTTGGTTATTGTGCAACAACGAGAGACAATGTGGCAACAGGCAAACTTAGATATGCAAAGTGCTAAATACTTGTTAGCCAATTATTTATGGCTACAAAATCAACAACCTGTTGATGCCACCCTGCTGTATATAATGCCACAGTCCAGTTTGGCTTTACCTATATTGCCTAATTGGCAAACTAATAACAACCCAAAATTGATCAGCTATGATTTTAAAATTAGCGATCTTAATGTGGAGCGCAGGTTAAATATCGAAAGTTTAAAACCCAGGATTGGGTTGCAGTTAGGCCTTTTAAACCAAGGTCAATCTGTTTTAAGAAATGTCAACTCCGCTTATTGGGCAGACAATAATAAGGTCAATGTTAATTTTTCTTTCCCTTTAACCCTTGCTAAAGCTAGGGGTGATTTGGCGGAAACAAAAATTAAGATTAGGCAAACCGAGTTGGAAAGAAATTTTGTAGAAAACGACCTGCTGAATAAGATTAAACAAAATAACTTTGAACTCGTAAGTTTGCAAAGTCAGCTTGCAATTGTCAACCAAAGCTATCAATCAACACTCCAACTGCTCAATGGCGAAGAGTTAAAATTCAAACTCGGCGAGAGTTCCTTGTTTTTAATAAATGCCAGAGAAACAAAACTTATTGAGGTTTTAGAGAAACGAATTGACATTGAAGCAAAGTTGGAAAAAACTAAAATTAAAGGCTTTTGGTTAACTGGAGACATTGCTGATGTTATTTAATTTTTCCGTTTTAGTTAGCGAACTCCAGAATGAGGTATTTGTCAAAATGTAAACTGTTAAACCTTCGGTTTTCACAACGGGGCAAAACTATACCAGCTCGCCATTGCCGATTACTTTGAAAATATAAATTCTTCCCTTTGCACCGCCGTAGCTTTGCAAACTGCGTTGAACTCTTCAATTGACTTAAATTTCAATTGCTCTAAAATCCTGTACTCGTAAAACACCTTAAATTTATCATTTCTGAAAACCCAAGGTTCAACCGAGATATCTCCATTTGATTTATAAAAAGTCTGATTCATATCCCCGTCTGGGCTTTTAGAAATTTCCATCTTTCTTCCTTCCGGTTGAATTTTGTCCATACAAATCAGCAAAGAAAAAGCATCGCACCATTCTACAAACCGGTATAACCGATCAAGGTGTTTTTTATCGATACCTAACTTTCTAATAATGTCTTTCCTGTTCTTTTCCTGCTCTTTCAAAAAACCCTGTAAGTCCTTGTCGTTGTCAGCGTTGCTACCACCAGAAACGAAATCGATGTGCAAAGAAGTGAGCAACGCATTCAACTGACTTTTTGAATTGGCAATCTCCATCACGTTTAATTTTTGCGTTAAGTCTGCCTTCCTTGATCCATCGTTGACCATAAAATGTCTTGGCGCTCCCACTTCCGTTAGGTTATTGCCTTTAGCAGTTTCTTCAACACCGTCATCATGCTCAGCAATCGCAATTAGCGTGGGCACTATAATGTCATTAGGCAAATCAATATCATACTGGTAAGCTAACATTGCAGCTAATAACCCATGCGAGCGTTGATTAATAATTTTCCAACCTTTTTGATGCGAGATAACAATCATTAAACTGAATTAGAGGACTAGTTTTAAAAAGAATTTGTGTGCAGAGATGTTCAAGAATTGTACCAAATAGATAGCCGAAATCATTCAATTAACAATGAATTTTAACGTAAAACCTAAATAAAACGGCACAAAAATTTTACTAAAAATCAAATCACCAACAATAAATTACCCCCTTGATTTAAATCTTTACAAACCCAAAACCAACATCCTTAG
>JBBSTQ010000115.1:0-9198 GCA_038235745.1 Sphingobacteriales bacterium | reverse complement strand
GACATTTTGAGAATTAAGGTTTTTAGTTATGAAAAAGTGTTACTTTTACAACCTAAACTTTTCTTTAGATTATTTTGGTTGAAAAATCTAAAATACCAAGAAAGGATAGAGCTTGGATTTATCTACAAAAGTGATTTAATGCCCGATAATAGTATAAAAAGTTTTGGATTTGATATTTATGCGGCCAGCTTAGATCAGTTGCCAACTCATCATCAGACTTTAATAAACACGATAAATCAATATTCTTATTGTTTAACTCAAAACGATCCTGAGTTTCTCGCAACCCTACAAAAATCGGATGTTTTGTTGCCCGATGGCATTGCAATTGTGGCCGCTGTAAAACTGCTTAATAACATTAAAATCAAAAAGATAGCAGGCGCCGATGTACACGATTATTGTTTAAAAAAATTAAATAACGATTATGGGAAATGCTTTTATCTTGGGTCTTATGAAAATACGCTTAGTAAAATAAAAGAACGCTTAAAACTAGAATACCCAAATATTACGGTAGCAACTTTTTCCCCACCGTTTAAAGAATGCTTCTCTCCTCAAGAGAATAAAGAAATATTAACACATATAAATAATTTTAAACCAGATGT
Organism: Sphingobacteriales bacterium; assembly: GCA_038235745.1. GTDB lineage: Bacteria > Bacteroidota > Bacteroidia > Sphingobacteriales > Sphingobacteriaceae > Pseudopedobacter. Next base: position 8,599 of record JBBSTQ010000115.1, on the reverse strand, counting down.
TTTATTTGTTGGCATGACTGCTCCAAAGCAAGAAAAATGGGCTACTGCAAATAAAAAACAGCTCGATGCCGGTTTAATTTGTACCATAGGTGCTGTCTTCGACTTTTATGCGGGCACTGTGGAAAGGCCTAGCAAAATGTGGACCAACCTTGGCTTAGAGTGGTTTGGGAGATTGGTGAAAGAACCTAAAAGAATGTGGCGCAGGTATTTATATTACGGCCCAATATTCGTTACCGATATCTTAAGGAAAAAACTATTGATTAATAAAACACAAAATAAGAAATAATGAACAGCAGGTTCGACAACTTTTTTAGAATATTCTTTGCCTTTACCGACTTAAGCTTTTTGTGCTTATTGCACCTATGTACTATTTTATATTATAGTTCTCATATTAATTCGTCAAATATTAGCTACGTGGTGTTTTTTATCATGAATAACATCTTCTGGTTAATTAGTTCTTACTTTTCCGAAGTTTACATTAATGACAAAATATTAAATTTCAAAAAATTCGCTCGTAGAACTAGTAGAGCCTCTTTGTTATATATAGTTCTTCTTTCAGTGTATCTTTTCTTTTCTGACTTTAAAGTAGATGGCGCTTATTTTGCTGTAAGTTTTGCTTCTTTCTTAGGCTACTTGATTGTTAGCAGAGTGTTATTTTTGGAGTGGGCAAAAATGAATGACGCTAAACAACGCTCTCTAAACAAGGTTATTATTCTTGGGAACAACAAGTTTGCGAAGGATTTAGCGATAAACCTTAAGAATGCGAATAAAACACTTAATATACTGGGTTGCTTTGCGGAGAAGATTCATAAAGAAAATGACGACACTTTCGTTTATTTGGGGAGACAGCAGGATTGTTTAACTTACGCACAAGATAACCAAGTTACCGAAATTTACTGCACACTCTCACCAGAAATTTTTCCTGAAGTTTATCAAATTGCCCAATCTGCCGAAAACCAGTGCCTGAGGTTTAGGTTTGTACCGGATTTACGCTATTTCATAGATCGACCAGCTCACTTTGATTATGTGAACGAGGTTCCTATTTTATCTTTAGTTTCAGAACCTTTGGAAGATTTTGGAGTTAAAATCAAGAAGCGAATATTTGATATTGTATTTAGCATAGCAGTTGCTGTTTTTCTTTTGAGTTGGTTAATTCCAATTATTGCTGTATTAATCAAGCTAGATTCAAAGGGGCCTGTGTTCTTTTTACAAGACCGGTCAGGACTAAATAACAAGTCATTTAAATGTATTAAGTTCAGAAGCCTTGCAATGAATAAAGAAGCAAACAGCAAACAAGTAACCCGTGGCGATAAAAGGATCACAAAATTGGGTAAATTTTTGAGAAAGTCGAGTATCGACGAGCTACCTCAGTTTTTCAATGTGCTAAAGGGTGATATGTCTGTGGTAGGCCCCCGTCCTCACATGCTGAAACACACAGAAGAATATTCGTCTATTATTATGAAATACATGATTCGTCATTATCAAAAACCCGGAGTAACTGGACATGCCCAAGTAAATGGTTTTAGAGGAGAAATTAAACATGAAGACCAACTGATTAAAAGGATTGAGTACGATGTTTGGTACGTGGAAAACTGGAGCATTTGGTTGGATTTAAAAATTGTCATCCAAACCGTTTTAGTAACACTAAAAGGCGATGATAACGCTTTCTAATTTTACTTTTTCGTGTTAAGTTTCTATTTTTAACTTTTTTACTTTAATATCTATCATGCTATATCCTTTAAAATTCAAAACCATATTTAAAGATAAAATTTGGGGTGGCGAAAAAATCAAAACCTATTTAGGAAAAGATTTTTCTCCTTTGCCAAACTGTGGCGAAACTTGGGAAGTTTCCGGAGTAAAATCTGATGTTTCTGTAGTTGCAAACGGACCACTTACCGGCACTTCGCTTGCTGATTTATTGAGCGATAAAAAAGGCGATCTTTTAGGAAAGAAAAATTACGAACGTTTTGGAAACGAGTTTCCGTTGCTTGTTAAGTTTATTGATGCCAATGAGGATTTATCCATACAGGTACATCCTAATGATGAACTGGCAGAAAAACGCCACCACTCAAAAGGGAAAACCGAAATGTGGTACGTAATCCAAGCTGATGAAGGTGCTTCTCTAATCTCGGGTTTCAACCAAGAACTGGACAAAGAATTTTATTTGAAAAAGTTTAATGCTGGCGAACTAACCGACATTCTGAACAAAGAAGAAGTGGAAGCTGGCGACGTTTACTTTTTACCAGCCGGCCGTGTGCACACTATAGGTAAAGGCTTGTTGATTGCAGAAATTCAGCAAACATCTGATATCACTTATCGTATTTACGATTTTGACCGAGTGGACGATCAAGGAAACAAAAGAGATCTACATGTTGAGGAAGCTTTGGATGCTATTGATTACAATTTTTACGACGAGTATAAAACTAAATATAACAGGGAATTGAATCAACCGGTGGAGTTGGTAGATTGCCCGTACTTTACCACAAACGTATTAAATTACACACAAGAGGTAGCTAGAGATTACAGCATTTTGGATAGCTTTGTAATTCACGTATGCCTAGAAGGGTCTTATATTTTGAAATACGGTATTGAAGAATTGCCTGTGCAAATGGGCGACTGCATTTTAATTCCCGCGACTACAGAAAAAGTGGTTATGAGCACCAGAAAAGGCTTTAAAATTTTAGAAAGTTACATCAGCTAAATTTATTTTTAAACTTGTTTTGGATTGTTTATTGTAATATCAAAATATGCTTAATTATGTAGATTTAATTCTATCCATCATCATAATCCTTGGAATTTACCAAGGATACCGCCGAGGTTTTATTTTAGGATTTTTAGAACTTTTTGCAATAGCCGCCAGTATTCTGACGGCTTTTTATTTTTACCAAAATACCGCCGATCTACTAGCCAAGCATTTGCAATTGCAAGAACGTTGGCTTTTGCCGTTCGCATTTTTGATCACGTTGCTAATTTGTCGTTTCATCATCGGTATCATTATTTATTATTTAATAAGATACCTGCCTCCAAGTTTAAATCAAAACCAACTAAACAGGTACTCTGGCATAGTGCCTGGCTTTATCAGAGGCTTTTTTTACGCCTCTTTAATTGCAGTGTTATTTTTGTTTGCGAATTTATGGGGAGGGTTAACTCAAACTACCAGAGAAAGCTACATTGCGAATACACTTACACAAAAGATTGAAGTGTTAGATTCTAAAATTGCTTCTGACATTAGTGAACAGGTTAAAAAAAGCATCAGTAAGTTAACCATTGAACCAGAATCTGAAGAAACTATTTACTTGCACTTTAAAGTAGAAGACCCAAAAGTGAATGAAAAAATGGAAAACCATTTACTGGTATTGGTAAACCAAGAAAGAAGAAAAGCGAACTTACCACTGCTTGCCCGCGATACTGCCATGCGATTTGTAGCTCGCAAACATTCTTTAGATATGTTTCAGAAAGGATATTTTTCTCACATCAGTTTAGAAAATACTTCTCCTTTTGATAGGATAAAAGCGCTTAATTTAACCTATTTTACGGCTGGGGAAAACCTAGCTTTAGCACAAACTGTAGAAATTGCGCACTTGGGCCTAATGAATTCGCCGGGACATAAAGCAAACATCCTTAATCCAAAGTTTGGGCGGTTGGGAATTGGGATTATGGATGGCGGGATTTATGGAATAATGGTTACGCAGAACTTTAGAGACTAAATTGAAAGCCTAAGGCGTAAGGCTGAAAGCTACCCCTGAAGCAAAAAGCTCACGAAAAATTAAAAAGTCGAGCCCAAAGCAACAAAACCATTTCTGATTAAGCGTAACCGTTTTGATAGCTTTTAATCTAAAAGTGTAAATTCTTGAGCGAATTTACACTTTAAAGATATTTTTAGCCTTTTGCTTTCTGCTTTTAGCTTTCAGCCTGAAAAAAATTATTACATTTATTTCAATGAAAACAATCTTATCTATTGATGGTGGCGGTATAAAAGGAATTATCCCAGGAATGATGCTGGTAGAGCTTGAAGAACGGCTGAAACAGCGCACCGGAAATATAGATGCCCATATTGCTGATTATTTTGATTTTTTTGCAGGCACAAGCACTGGCGGCATCTTAACTTGTTTGTTGCTTTGCCCGTCTAAAGAAGACCCTAAGAAACCACGATTTTCTGCAAAGGAGGCGCTTGATTTGTACGTTGAAAATGGCGCAAAAATATTTGAAAGCAAGGGATTTAAGAAGGTATTTGCCGATATAGGATGGGTTACAGAACGCTACGATGCCCAATTTCTAGAGAAAATATTGTTGCAATATTTTGGAGACGTAAAGCTGAGCGAGCTGGTTAAGCCTTGCATAATTACAGCTTACAACATCGAACTGCGTAAAGCCCATATCTTTAGACAGAAAACAGCCAAAAGCAGAGGCGATAGCAGAGATTTCTATGTTAGGGATGTTTGCAGGGCAACTTCTGCTGCTCCTACTTATTTTAGCGTAGCAGAAATAAACTCGTTGAGTGGTGTTCGTTATCCGCTTTTAGATGGTGGTATTTTTGCTACAAACCCTTCTTTAAGCGCCTTTGTAGAAATTAAACGAGAACCCGGCGAAGATTTTTCGACCAATGATATTCATATCCTTTCGTTGGGCACAGGTGTTTCAAAACAATCTTATGATAGCGATGAATTAAGAGACACCAAAGCCCTGTTTGTAGTTCCAGCACTGTTGGATATGATGATGGGCGCCGCTACCGAAACCAGCCATTTTTATATGAAGCAAATTTTTACCTTTTTGGGCATTCCAGACCATTACGTACGGATTGAGCCTCAAAATTTACAAAGTGTGCAAGAAAGATTAGATGCTGCTGACCCAAAAAATATCCAAAAATTAATGTCACTAGCAGATCGAATGATTAGTCAGAAATATGAGCTTATTGATGTGATTGTGGATAATCTGATTAAGTTGAAGATAAGTAAAGAGGATTCGGAAGTGAAAGTAAAGAATTTGATAGGGAAGAAGGGGTAGTTTTTTTTTCTGTACCTGTGCTCTATCTAGGTTGGCTCTAAAATCCCGGAATGACGAGTGTAATTATACGGATTTCTGAATGGAAAATAAAAACGAAATTCTCAACAGAAAGCCCACTTTTTCAAATCATTTAAGAAATTGTCAAAAGTCGCTAAGCCGACCGAAAATCTCGGAAAACCTTTCGATTTTTTTTAAAAAAAAGCCTCTAAAAAGAACTTGTTTGAAAACTGAACGATCTTTTCGAATGCAGTTAAAACGGCTCACGTCTGGTGCTCTTTAAAGATAAATGTGACATGGAAAGCAACCGTTTGTACCGCTAACAACAGGTTTGCAAAATTGCGGTTATTGTGCTTGTACTTTTTTTCTTACAAGCAAAACGTTATATATCAATTGTAGAAATCCCCAAAGACACAAGACAAAAACAGTTTTGCGTCCAAACACTCATCTCCAACAAAATCCTACCCCAACACATTATACTCAGGCTTCCATCCCTGTATCGTGTTAGTGTACATCGCTTCATTTGCCATGTGAACACAAAAAGCCGTTGTTGCTCCAGTTAAAAAGTTAGAGGTTGGTTCTACCTTGTCATAAATGCAACGGTGGAAATCTTTCAAGGCATACCAGCTTCCGTCTTTTTCATGCTCTGCTATTATGGGAATGCCTCCTTCTTTATTCCATTCAATTTTGGTTGCGCCAGTTACGCCGTCAACTGTTTGCAATTCTTTTATCGCGTTTTTTTCGGGGTAAAAAATACCATCGTTAACCAACATGGAGATCATTCCTTTTGTTCCCTTGATTTTGAACAGATACCCGTCATGCTGGTTGGAAAGCGTTGAACCAAAATTGCCAATCATGTTTTCTTTCTCGTACCTAAACATCACTTGGATATTGTCAAAAGTTTCCCTTCCGTCATTGTAATTGTCAATTCCACCTGTTGCCATAATGTGGGTAGGGTGCGTATCAAAAGCCCAATTGATAAAATCAATTTGATGCGAAAGCAACTCGGCAGCCAAACCACCAGAATACTCTTTGTACATCCTCCAGTTGACTTGTCGCTCTAAATCCGGACTTGGAATACTGCGTCGCCAATTGTTGTTGCGGTCCCAACGGCAATCAATCTGCGTCACTTTTCCTAAGTACCCCTTTTTAATCATTTCCTTTACTTTAAAATACAAAGGAACGTATCGGTACTGGTGCCCAACTTGCAAGGTTAATTTCGGATAACTTTTTTTCAGCTCAACCAGTTCCAACGCTTGCGGAATGCTGTAAGTCATCGTTTTTTCCAGATAGATATGTTTGTTGTTAAGGATTGAGGCTTTTGTAATCTCAAAATGCTCGCTCAGCGTAACAGCGATCAGCACCGCATCCACGTTTTTAGATTTTACCAATTGCCGATAGTCCGTATAACTCTCATATTTGGCATCGCCCAAAACTTCCTTTGCTTTGTCTAACCTGAAATCTAAAACATCGCAAATAGCACAAACTGTAAACCATTGAGGCATGGTTTGTAAAACTTTAATTAGCCCGACTCCCCTATCTCCGCATCCAATTATAGCTATATTAATTTTAATATTATCGGCCTCTACAGCTGTTACAATTGGATTTTGCAATAAAATTCCACCCGCTACCAAACCCGATTTTTGTAAAAAACTTCTTCTCTTCATCATTCAAATCTCTTTATAACGGGAAAACCAACACTACACGTGTCCTTTACCACACCGTTTTCGGTGTAAACCAGATACGCCGACAGTCTCTTATGTTTTTTCAAAAAAATAAGCGCTTTTTGCAAACCCAAATTCATTAAAACATTGTCAAAACCATCTGCGGTAATTCCGTTTTTTGCATAAACGGTTGCGCTAATCATATCGTTTTGCAAATAATAACCTGTTTTGGGGTTCATTAAATGGTTGATCTTTTTGTTTCCCGATTGATGGAACTTACGGTAGTTGCCAGAAGTAGTAACCGCTCCCTTGGTCACTTCAATATACTTTGTTATCGGAATAAAATCCTCATCACTGACCGCTTCTATTCCAATTTTAAAATTCTCTTTATCTGGCTTTTTGCCTCTCACTCTAATCTCGCCACCCAATTCTACCAAGTAATTTTTTATTCCTTTTTCTTCTAACAACTCAGCAATCAAATCAACGGTGTATCCTTGTGCAATTCCATTGACATCTATCTTTACACCCGGCAAATCTTTTTCTAAAAAATATTTATCGATTGTCAAGTGCTTATAACCTATATTTTTGAGGATTTCTTTTATCTCCGAATCATTAGGCAAGTTTTCTGATTGGCTAACGCCAAAACCCCAAACTTTTACCAGTGGATAAACTGTAATATCAAAGGCGCCATCACTTACTCTAGAAATTTCTTGCGATCTTTTAACTACTTTCTTAAAATGGTAATCCATGCTAACTCCCGTTTGTGAATTGTTAAACTGAGAAATAAGACTGTAGGGTTTGTAAATAGACAAGGAGCTATCAATCCGAGTTAAAAGAGCATCTATTTGAGTCTCAGAAACTAATTTGCTAGGTGCGTAATACTTGATATGATAACTCGTACCCTGGCCAACTCCTGTTAAATTGTAGAGTTTTAACTCATCTTTCGGTTTGAAAGCACTAAATAATAGTACAACTAAACAAAGGATAGAGGAATTTCTGACCACAATGTTTCGGTCAAAAATTCCGCTAAACCTAAAATCGATTTTTTTAATATTCAAATGCTTTTCCGTTAACCATAACTTCTTGCGTAGCGTCGTTAAACGTGGCCTTGTAACCTGTTCTTACAGAAGCGTTCGTCATAATGTTAGCAATGGAATGGTAATAACCTGCTTCAACTGGAGCGTGAGTTTCTTTTCTGCTCCTGATGCATTCCATCCAATTACGCATGTGGTTGCTTACCAAATCATCAGCACCAGCATCTGCAGCAGAATCCACTTTTACCAATTCTGCAAGCTTTATGGTTGGTAACAAGTTTGGTTTCATTCCCATTGCCGAAGCATGGTTTGCACTCAACCCCCCTTGGGGGCTAACCGTATTCGTAATCAAATTAAGTTCGCCACCGTTAGAATAGTAAATTTCTGCTGGTCGCTCGTCGCCGTTGTGCATACGCGAAGTAAACACAACCTGAAAACCTTTTTCTTTATCGTTCTGTGGGCCGTAATCAAAAACTGCGGTGGTAGTGTCCCAATTTCTACGTCCGTCTTTCCACTTATAAATTCCTCCGTTTGCAACCACACTGCGAGGATGCTGTAAACCTGTGAACCAATGTACGGTATCAATCTGGTGGCTCATCCACTGCCCCGGCATTCCAGATGAATATGGCCAAAACAATCTGTATTCTAAATATTTTCGTGGATCCCACTCTTCAAACGGGCGATTCATTAAAAAGCGTTTCCAATCGGTATCCTCTTCTTTTATTTTCGCAACCAAATCAGGTCGTCTCCAACGGCCAGGTTGGTTAACGTTCCAACTCAGTTCAACCATGGTAATGTCTCCAAACCTGCCTTGCTGAATAAAATCAGCAGCAGCTACGTAGTTTTTACCGCTTCTACGTTGTGATCCTATTTGTACAATTTGCTTAGATGCTTTCACGG
>JBBSTQ010000114.1:0-9271 GCA_038235745.1 Sphingobacteriales bacterium | reverse complement strand
CAATACCAAAAACGCAAAAAGAGCAAACGGAGCTATTTTTTTAAAGATTGCCCATAAACTGTCCAATAGTTTAGGTATCCCCCGCTGGCGGGGGTAGGGCGTGGTTATTCGCTCAGTTTTTCGTGAAAAAATCAGTGATTTCTTCAAGCTCCCAACTACAGAAATCCCTTTCCTCCTTAAATAAAACCCACATAAAATTAGCGCCAACAAAACCGCAATAATTTGCCCTACCACAAAAAGCGTAATTGTAAAAGCGAATCCACTCTCAAAGTATAAAACAGGAACGAAAGCAATAATTAAGATGCTTTTCTCTAAAACCGAAAAGTAAATCTCTGTGTTTAACAGCTGATGCGCTTTTAAGAATCCGCGACAGTAGTTTAAAAGAGAACAAAGTGTCTGGTAAATGAGTATCAACACCAACAATTGATAATCCGTGAACCCTAAAATCACACTAACCGACAAGCTAATTACTACATACAATATTGATAGAAATGTCTTTAGATAAAACATTTGCGCTACTACTGACGACTCAGTTTTACTCCCACTTAAATATTGAATGAGGTAACTGTTCAACCCCGGATCATTAATTACACTTAAAATCAGCGTAAAATTGAAGATGCTGTAATAAATGCCGAATTCCTCAAAACCGACCGTGAGTTGCACCTTGCGTTCGATGAAAAAAATCCAGAAGAACTTTACCACAAGGTTAAGCAAAATTAGCGCAGTTACCTGCCCAGCAAATTTTTTGTTGTTCATTAATCGGCAAATTAATTCAATAATAATAAAACAACAATTTTAATATGCGTTCGCATTGGCTATCTTAGCCATTCATCATTTCAAAAGCCTTGCGAATAGCCGTTAACACAAGATTATTAATAAAAGACAAACTTGAAGGCATTGGCAGGTTCAGTTTTGAAACTTTACGTAGATTGGTTTTAAGCCACCCAAAAGTTGAGTTCGTTTTTCTTTTTGACAGGAAGTTCAACCCTGAATTTATTTTTGCTTCAAATGTTAAAGGAGTAGTGGTTTATCCGCAAGCTCGGCATCCTTTTCTCTACTATTTCTGGTTTCAGTACGCTTTACCGAAAGTCTTGGTGAAAGAAAAAGTTGATTTATTACTTTCGCCCGATGGCTTTATTCCATTAAATTCAGAGGTTAAAACCCTTACAGTAATCCACGATCTTGCTTTTGAACATTTTCCAAAAGGTGTCGATTGGCTTACCCAACAATATTATAAATTCTTTTTCCCAAAGTTTGCGCATCAGGCTAACCGAATTGTTGCCGTTTCAGAGTTTACAAAAAATGATTTGGTTAAAACTTACGGAATCAATACTGACAAAATTGATGTAATTTACAACGGGGTATCTGATGTATTTAAACCGAGCGAGCGTAAGTTGCAGGACAAAACTCCGTACTTTATTTATGTGGGCGCTATTCATCCTCGAAAGAATATCCTAACTCTATTGATGGCTTTCGAGGAGTTTAAAGCTCAAAATCCAGAATTAAATCATCAACTGTTACTGGTTGGGAGAAAGTCTTGGAAGTTGACCGAAATTTTTAAATTTCTGAAAAAGATGAAGTTTAAACGTGATGTTCTGTTTAATAAAAACGTGAGCGATGAAAACTTGAACCTCTTTTTAAACAATGCTACTGCCTTAATTTATCCTTCGCTTTTTGAAGGATTTGGCTTACCTGTGGTGGAAGCTTTTAGTTGTGGCATACCTGTAATTACCAGCAGAGGCACTGCAATGGAAGAAATTGCACAAAACGCCGCCTATCTTTTCGACCCAAATAATGTTGAAGAGCTAACCCAAGCAATGTATTTGCAAGCATCAGAGAAAGCAAAAAATCAAGATAAAGCAACTTTGGGTCTAGAGGTTGCAAAACAATACAACTGGGATAAAAGCGCTGAACTGCTTTGGCAATCCATTTTAAAAACTATTAACTAATATGCTGTTACCATTTTACCAAAACAATTATATAGAAGCAGGTTGCGACGAAGCAGGCAGAGGTTGCCTTGCAGGTCCCGTTTTTGCCGCAGCCGTAATTTTACCTAAAGATTTTGATCATCCGTTACTAAACGATTCTAAACAGATCAAAGAAAAAGACCGCTTTGCACTTCGTAAAGAAATTGAGGAAGTCGCACTCGCTTTTGCGGTAGGCATTGTGGATCATCAAGAAATTGACAAAATCAACATCCTAAATGCCTCTTTTTTGGCGATGCACAGAGCCATTGAAAAACTGACTTTAAAAACGGAATTCTTGATTATAGACGGCAACAGATTTAATGCTTATCCAAATATAAAACACCAATGCGTGGTAAAAGGCGATAGTAAATATTTTTCAATCGCAGCCGCTTCAATTTTAGCAAAAACCTATCGGGATGACTTTATGACTACGATTGATGCTGAATACCCAATGTATCAATGGAAAAAAAACAAAGGATATCCAACTAAACTGCACCGCCAAATGGTGCTTGATTTAGGGTTTAGTCCTTACCACAGAAAAACTTTTAAAGTAAGTAATCCGCAACTCTCCATTTTTTAGTATTTTGCAATTATGCGCATTCTAATGCTAACCAACAGAGTTCCCTTTCCGGCCAATGGCGGTTATGCTATCGTGGTTCACAATACCATACAGTCATTATTGGACTTAGGTTGCGAGGTCACTTTGTTTAGTTTGAACACCACCAAACATTACGTAAACGTAAAAGAAATTGACGATCCTATTTTTCAAAAAATAAAGTTCTATCAATACAAAATAGATAATCGCGTTAAAGCACAAAACGCATTTATAAATCTTTTCTCGCGTAAATCATATAATATAAGCAGGTTTTACACCCCTGGTTGCGCAGATCGTATTTCCCACTTGCTAAAAAACAACGATTTCGATATTGTGCAGTTTGAAGGCTTGCAGGTTACCCCCTATTTATCGGTAATCAAAGAAAACACTACTGCCAAACTGACATATAGAGCACACAATATTGAGCATCAAATTTGGAAACGCCTCACGGTTAAAGAAAACTTTTTGATACGAAAGCTGTATTTGAGTTTGCTGAGTAAACGTTTGCAAAGTTTTGAGTACAATATCCTAGGTAATTTTGATGCTATTTTGGCCATCAGTTTTGTGGATGAGCATTTTTTCAAATCTTTGGGTTTTACTAGTAACGTTCACACTTTTCCGGTGGCGTTAAATCTCGAAAATTACGTTAACGATTACAAATTATCGCCAAATAAAAGCATCGGTTACATTGGTTCAATGGACTGGCGACCAAATATTGAAGGTTTAGATTGGTTTTTAGAACGCGTTTGGCCAAATATTTTGCAACTGGGTTCTGGCATCACGTTTCATTTGGCTGGTAAAAACATTCCGGAAAGCTACGAGGTGCTAGCCAATGAGTATTTTATTAGCGAAGGGCAGGTGGATAATGCTAAAGAATTTATTGCCCGACAACATGTGCTGATTGTCCCGCTACTTTCTGGCAGTGGCATGCGGGTTAAAATCATCGAGGCAATGGCTTTGGGCAAATGTATTATTGCAACTTCCATTGCTGCCGAAGGGATTAATTTCAACCACGATCGTAATATTTTAATTGCCGATTCTAGCGATCACTTTTACAAACAGATTTTACGTTGCTTTACCGATAAAAGTTTAATTAATAGAATTGGCGACGGTGCAAAAAAACTGGTTGAAATACATCATAACCAAAAAAAACATGGCGAAAAACTTTTGAAAATTTATAAAGATCTTCTCCAACAAGAAGTATAAAATTTATTAATTTCGCCAATCAAGTACCACATCCCTTTAGTGCTTAAAACCTTTAAGATTTTTATTTCCAATTATGAAAACCACTGCTTTAACCGATAAACACATTTCTTTAGGTGCCAAAATGGTTGCTTTCGTGGGTTTTAATATGCCCGTACAATATTCTGGCATCAATGCAGAACATGAAGCTGTACGCAAATCTGTTGGCGTTTTTGATGTTAGCCACATGGGCGAGTTTATTTTAAAAGGCGATAAAGCATTGGATCTGATACAGCAAGTGATATCGAATGATGCTTCAAAACTAATTGATGGGAAAGTACAATACGCTTATTTGCCAAACAAAACAGGTGGCGTTGTTGACGATTTATTGGTTTACCGAGTTGACGAGAAAACCTATATGTTGGTGGTAAACGCCTCAAACATCGAAAAAGATTGGGACTGGATCAAGCTTTTTAATACTTACGGCGTAGATATGAAAAACATATCAGACCGTACTTCTTTATTAGCCGTTCAAGGACCTAATGCGGCCAAAGCCTTACAAAGTTTAACGGATGTTAACTTGACAGAAATGGATTATTACAGTTTTAAAAAAGGTAAATTTGCAGGTTTTGATAACATTTTAATTTCAGCAACTGGCTACACTGGCGCAGGCGGTTTTGAGATTTACTTTGATAACGCTTACGCCGATGCTATTTGGGATGCCATTTTTAAAGCTGGCGAAGCTTATGACATTAAACCGATAGGTTTGGCTGCCCGGGATACTTTGCGTTTAGAAATGGGTTTCTGTTTATATGGGAACGATATTGACGACACCACTTCTCCGCTTGAAGCTGGATTGAGCTGGGTAACTAAATTCAACAAAGACTTCACAAACTGCGAAGCTTTAAAAGCCGAAAAAGAAAAAGGCGTAGTAAATAAGCTGATAGGTTTTGAAATGGTAGAGCGAGGAATCCCTCGTCATGATTATGAAGTTGTTGATGCCGAAGGAAACGTAATAGGTAAAGTGACTTCAGGCACACAATCTCCATCATTGCAAAAAGCAATTGGTATGGCTTACGTAAAAACTGAGTTTTCAAAAGCAGACCAGGAAATTTACATCAAAATAAGAGATAATAAAGTAAGAGCAAAAGTGGTAAAAACTCCTTTTTATAAATTATAAAGCATGATTTTAATCTCTCCATGTTCATCAAGCTAAATCACAAAGAAACAGATTCATCACAAATAAAAAATGCAAAAAAACATAGAAGTTTGTTTAACACCCGCACTAATCCCACTTTACGATTTAACGAATTCCATCGTAGTAGTAATCGATATTTTTAGAGCAACCAGTTCCATTTGTTATGGGATAGACAACGGCGCAGAAGCCATAATCCCTGTCGCCACGGTAGAAGAATGCAAAAACTACGGAAACAATTATCTTTTAGCTGCCGAGCGTGATGGCAAAGTGGTGGAAGGGTTTGATTTTGGCAATTCGCCTTTTGCATACACCACAGAGAAAGTAAAAGGAAAAACTGTGGTTTTAACAACTACCAACGGCACCCACGCTATAGATGAATCTAAAAAAACCGCTTACCAAGTAATCATTGGTTCTTTCTTAAACTTAGATGCAGTTTGCAGTTATTTGAAAACCCAGACCCAAGATGTTCTTTTGGTTTGTGCTGGCTGGAAAAATAAGTTCAATTTAGAAGACACTTTATTTGCAGGTGCAGTTGTAAACCGACTAAAATCCGAGAATTATTTTTTGGATGATAGTTCAATCGCCGCTGAAGATCTATATCTTTTAGCTGAAAACGATTTGGAAGGCTACACTGCTAAAACCGCTCACAGCGAAAGACTAAAAAAATTGGGGATTGAAGAAGATATTAAGTTTTGTTTAAACGTAAACACAACTAAAAGTGTCCCGGTTTTGGTTGGGGATAAATTGGTAAAGCTTTAGGATACCGGGCCTTTTCTCACTAGAATCTTTACAATTGCACAACGTATTTAAAATTATATTTGGATTTTAAACGCCAGTATGAAGAAAGTAAGCCTACTACTTTTTGCGCTTATCGCAATTGTAACCATTGCTGAAGCTCAAGATAAAACAGCTCAAAATTATGCGGAAACCATCACTAAAGAAGATGCTTTCAAAAGATTATGCATTTTGGCATCCGATGAGTTTGAGGGACGTGGAACCGGCCAACCTGGTGCAGAAAAAGCTGCCCAATACATCAAATCACAGTTTCAAGCTTTCGGTTTAACAGCTCCAGTAAATAATAGTTATTTCCAACAGCTGTATTTAACAGAAGTGAGTCCCGGAAAACGTAGTGTTAGCATAAGCGGAAAGCCTTTAATTTTTCTACAGGATTTTTACGTTTTACCCAATAGTTACGAGGACACCAAAGCCACATACACAGAATTTGTTTTTGTAGGATACGGAATTTCGTCGCCAAACTATGATGATTTATCTGGTGTGGATTTAGAGGGTAAAGTAGCGGTAGTCTTATCTGGCGAACCAATGTCAAATGGCAAATCGTTAATTACTGGCACCAAATCGTTATCGGATTGGACCACTAACAGAACTAAAAAGACAGACGCCATCAATGCTAAAAACCCGTCTGCCATTATTTTTTTGGATCCCACAATCGAAGAAATGAGTGGCTCTGCTGCGTATTTCAATAGAACATCTTTGGTATTGGGTAAAAAAGACGAAATCAAGCTACCGTTATCTATTTATGCGTCAACAGATTTGATAAACAGTTTGTTAGCGAGTTCTGGAAAAACAATTGAACGCCTTATTCAAGCTGTCAAAAGCACCACTAAGCCAGCCTCATTTAGCTTTAATTCAAGTTTAGCAGTCGATTTTGAATTGAAAAAAACCGCAATCGATGCAAAAAACGTATTGGGCTTTTTAGAAGGTAGCGATTCAATCCTGAAAAACGAAATAATAGCAATTACTGCTCATTACGATCATTTGGGTGTTGGTGCTGACGGCGAAATTTATAACGGTGCAGATGATGACGGTTCTGGAACTACTGGTGTTCTACAAATTGCCGAAGCTTTTGCAAAAGCTAAAAAGGAAGGCAATGGACCAAAAAGAAGTATTCTGTTTATGACCGTAGTTGCAGAGGAAAAAGGTTTATTGGGTTCCGAATGGTACTCCAATCATCCAGTATTCCCTTTAGAAAACACCATCACCAATTTAAATATCGATATGATTGGCCGTGTCGGCGATCTTTACAAAGGCAATGCAGATTCCGCAAATTACATTTACGTTATCGGTTCGGATAAATTGAGTTCCACTTTGCGCAAAATCAGTGAAAACGCAAATAATACTTACAGCAAAATGGTTTTGGATTATAAGTATGATGACCCGAAAGACCCAAATAGATTCTATTATCGCTCAGATCATTATAACTTTGCGAAACACAATATTCCAATCATCTTTTACTTTAACGGCGTACACGAAGACTACCACAAAAAAACAGATGAGGTGGAAAAAATTAACTTTCCCTTGCTAACCAAAAGAGCACAACTAGTGTTTTATACAGCTTGGGATTTGGCAAATAACAAGGAAAAACCTGTAGTAGACCACGCTAACGATATGCAACATTAATGCATGAACTAACAATTTGAATAACAACGATACAAAACGGCTTTCACGATTGACCGCAATTTTAACACAATTGCAAACAAAACGGCTGCTGACGGCCTCAGAACTTGCCAAAAAATTTACTGTCACTAATCGAACTATTTACCGAGATATAAAAGCTTTATCCCAAGCCGGTGTTCCTGTTTTGACGGAGGAAGGCAAAGGCTATAAATTGATGGACGGCTATCGAATTCCGCCCGTAATGTTTACCGAAAGTGAGGCTAACGCATTGATAACCGCCGAACAACTGATTTTAAAAAATAAAGATGCTTCTTTTATTGAAGAATATCTATCAGCGGTAAGCAAAGTAAAGTCCGTTTTACAACACAACACCAAAGAAAAAGCAAACCTACTTTCTGGTAGGATTGTATTTAGGCAAAATGCCGAAAAGGAGAAAACAAGTAATTACCTCGCAGTTTTGCAATTGGCTCTAACAAATTTCAACCTTGTCAAGATCGAGTACTTTGCTCCCGACACCAACCAATCTACAACCAGAATTATTGAACCGTTTGCAATTTATAGCACCCAAGAGAATTGGATTGTAATAGCATTATGCAGACTTCGGAAAGAGTTTAGAGCATTTCGGCTCGACAGAATTCAGCAATTAAAAGTACTGGACGGAAAATTTGAACCGCATAAAATGTCCTTACAAGAATATTTTGAGGTTTGTAAAGAAAAATATTCTTCCCCACCCTTGACATAAGGCTGTCACAATGGTAATTATTTTTGTAGCTTATCAAATCCAAAAAAATGAAAAAGCAAAAAATTCAAACATTTAATGTCATTGGTATTTCTGTTAAAACCACAAACGAAAACGAACAATCGAGTAAGGATATTCCCGCATTATGGCAAAAATTCATGGAACAAGGCATCCATGAGAAAATCCCAAACAAACTTGACAACTCTATTTACTGCATTTACACCAATTACGAAAAAGACCACACAAAACCCTATACCACCATTTTAGGCTGTAAGGTCGCAACTTTAAAAGATATTCCGCAGGAAATGTTAGGGATTACATTTGAGGAAGCCGAATATTTTAAACAAACTGTAAATGGCAATCTTATGCAGGGAATAGTTTATAACGCATGGACAAAAATCTGGAATTCAGATTTGAACCGAGCCTTTACTGCTGACTTTGAACTGTATGGAGAAAAAGCGCAGAACCCAGAGGATGCCGAGGTTGAAATATTTGTAGCGATTGAACCACAATGAAAGCATTAGATGATTTTTACTTCACAAAAGAAGAGCCTTTACAGGTATGCTTGCTTGCGTTAAAAAAACTCATTCTTTCACAATACGAGGGTGTTACGGAAACTTGTAAATACGGATTGCCGTTCTTTTGCTATAAAGGAAAAATGTTCTGTTACTTATGGTACCATAAAAAGCACAAACAGCCTTACATTGGTATTGTGGAAGGTAAGCGATTTTACGAAAGTTTTTTATTGAAAGAAAACCGATCGAGAATGAAAATCATGTTAATTGACCAAAACGATGATTTGCCAATTGAGTCCATCAATACCATTCTGCAAAAAGTAATAAGCTTCTATAAAACAGGAGAAATAAAAATTAAAGGTTTGTAAATAGGCATAAAAAAAAGGGATTAACAAAATTAATCCCCTTTTTTCTCTGTTTAAATATAGCTAAGCAACCTGCGCAACCTTCAATTTCAAGAAAAAATTCTCAAAGTTAACAGTGTTACCGCTTAACCAATTCATCAAATTAAATAAGCCATTTTCCTCTTTTTTGTTTCCCATAGTCTGTGTTACAAACTTGCTCATCACTACCGGAATTACTTGCTCACTCAATTCTCTCGAATCTTTCATGCTTAAATTAAAGTACTCATTTAATCGGTGCGAATATTTATTGACCATT